>JBHPFF010000001.1:0-79530 GCA_042572165.1 Candidatus Latescibacterota bacterium
AATATCACCCGGTACCGGCATCAGTAGCAATTGTGTTTTACATCGTTTGTGTGGTTTTGAAATGCTTGAGACTCCCCGTTATATTTTATAACCATATCATCCATATTATTAATTATAATACATTTATTTCTCGCAAACAGCTTTTAACTTGACATGGAGGTATATTTATGGTATTATAGTACCATAATATTATTATTGGGGGCATAATGTCTAGATTTTTTAAAATCTCGGAGGCGACGGTTCTTGCTCTTCATGCCATGATTTATATTTCAAATCACCCTGATAGAATGGTTTCGACAAAAGAAATCGCAGAATTCCACCATGCTTCGGAGGCTCATCTGTCCAAGGTGATGCAGAGGCTTGTAAGAGCAGGATTTACCAAATCCAGTCGCGGACCTAAAGGAGGCTTCGAAGTGGTGAAAGAACGGGGTGAAATTTCACTCCTGGAATTATATGAATTGTTCGAGGGCTCTCCGGATTTTAAAAAATGCCTGTTGGGCACTAAAGTATGTGCTGAAAATGAATGTATATTCGGCAATCTCCTTAATGATTTAAACTCAATTGTTATGAACTACATGGAAAATACAACACTCAACGATGTCAAGCGATAGGCAAATTCTTTACTGTTTGGTAAAGATAAATATCAGAAATATTTTTTGGAGATAATTAAATCATGTCAAACAAAAAAAAGAGAATCCTGATAGTAGGCGGTGTTGCCGGTGGAGCCTCTGCAGCCGCGAGGGCTCGGCGGCTTTCGGAAGATGTGGAGATCATCATGTTTGAGCGCGGAAAATATATTTCCTTCGCAAACTGCGGTCTGCCGTATCACATCAGCGGGGCAATCCCGGATCGCAAGAGACTTCTGGTTCAGACGCCTGATGCGATGCGAAAGCGTTTTCGTATAGACGTTCGAACAAGAACTGAAGTAATAGCTGTAAATCGCGAAAAAAAGGAAGTGATCGTCCGGGACCACGCAGGCACAAAGGATTATTCCGAGCCTTATGACACGCTTATTCTCAGCCCCGGCGCCGAACCGAACAGGCCTCCTATCCCGGGTGTTGACAGCAGGCATGTTTTAACGCTGCGCTCCATGAATGACATGGATGCCATAATAAAGGTCATGAAAGATAATAAACCTGATCGGGCAGTGGTTGTCGGAGGCGGGTATATAGGCCTCGAAATCACTGAAGCGTTACGCGAGAGAGGAGTAATGGTCACTCTTGTCGAACTGGCGCCACAGGTTATGGTAACCGCCGATCCTGAAATGGCGGCTCCAGTCAAACAGGAGCTTTCTCTGCATAGTGTCGACCTCAGATTGAATGCTTCTATTACTGCTATTCATGAGGACGAAGAAGGTTCTTCGGTTGTTTTGAGCACCGGCGAGACTGTAAGGTGCAGGCTGGTTGTTCTTTGTGTCGGAGTCAAGCCGGAGGTAAAGCTCGCTTATGAAGCGGGCCTTGAAATCGGCAAACGCGGTGGGATTGTTGTTGACGAACACATGAGGACGAGCGATCCAGATATCTATGCTGTGGGAGACGCGGTTGAAGTGAAAGATCTTGTTGGCGGTTTTCAAACCCTGATACCGCTTGCCGGACCGGCGAACCGTCAGGGGCGCATAGCCGCAGATAATATCTTCGGCCACGGCAGCATTTATAAGAAAACTCAAGGGACTGCAATTTGTAAAGTATTTGATCTTACGATCGGCATGACAGGAATGAACGAAAAGGGGCTTAAACTTGCCGGAATATCGTATGAAAAGATATACATTCATCCGGCAAGTCATGCAACCTATTATCCCGGAGCAAGCCCGATAAGTCTTAAGCTTCTGTTTGATCCTGAAAGCGGCAGGATTCTCGGCGCTCAGGCTGTGGGACATAAGGGAATCGACAAGCGTATCGATGTGTTGGCAACAGCTATCCGTGCGGAAATGACTGTATATGACCTCGAACACCTTGAACTGACATACGCACCGCCTTACGGTTCTGCGAAAGACCCGGTAAATTATGCCGGTTTCGTCGCGGCAAATGTCCTTCGCGGTGAAGTGCGCATCTGCCATTACGAAGATGTGACGAATCCCGGTGATGACCAATTACTGATTGATGTGCGCACGGCTGCTGAAGTTGAGGCTGGAACTATTCCGGGCTTCCATAATATTCCTGTCGATGAATTACGGGACCGTCTCGGCGAATTGCCAAAAAACAAGGAAATATTAGTGACATGCCAGGTCGGACTTCGCAGTTATCTGGCATGCAGAATATTAACACAACACGGATTCAGGTGTCAATATTTTAGCGGCGGATATAAAACATATCTGGCTTTCACAGATTCCCTTCCTGAACCGGATAGTACTGAAAAAGATATGTATGACGATACAGGGGTCAACATCCCGGAACCTTCATCATCTGAAATTACAGTGGTGAAAACCATTGATGCGACCGGCTTACAGTGCCCCGGACCAATTATGCAGCTTAAACAGGAACTGGACGATATAGAATCCGGTCAGGCAGTTTCAATCACAGTAAGTGATCCCGGGTTCCTGAACGATATCCCGGCGTGGTGTAAAAGCACGGGTAATCGTTTAATAAAAGTTGCGTCGCAAAACGGAAAGTATACCGCAATTGTCAGAAAAGAATCGGAAAAAGCCATATTGCCTTCCGGTCAGGTAAATGGTAAAAAGAAGACTATTGTGGTGTTCAGCAAAGACTATGACAAGGTTATGGCTGCTTTTATCATTGCAAACGGCGCCGCTTCAATGGGCAGCGTGGTGACTCTTTTCTTCACGTTCTGGGGATTGAATGTCCTTCGCAAATCAAATAAAGTACCTGTCAAGAAGTCATTTATTGAGTCACTTTTCGGAAAGATGATGCCCCGCGGCGCTGATAAGCTCCAACTCTCACAATTAAACATGGCCGGTGCGGGCTTGAAAATGATGAAAAATATTATGAAACAGAAGAATGTTTACACACTTCCGGATTTTATCGAAAGCGCCAGGCGCACCGGAGTAAAACTCGTGGCCTGCAGTATGACAATGGATATTATGGGTATTAAAAAGGAAGAATTGATCGACGGAGTCGAGATCGGCGGAGTAGCTATGTATCTTGCCGAAGCGGAATCAGGGAATTTTAATCTGTTTATATAGTAAAAGAGTGACAGTTCATATGATCAGAGAAATAATAAAGATAGACGAAGAGAAATGCAACGGCTGCGGCTTATGCGTTCCGGCGTGTGTTAAAGGCGCGCTTAAGATTATAGACGGGAAAGCAAAACTGGTAAGCGAAGTATACTGCGACGGCATTGCCGGAGCAGTTATAGAGGCCAGGGACAAGACCCTCCCCGGTATTAAAGTCGATGTCCATACTATCGGGATAAAAGGTGATATCCATCGGGATACAGCATAGAATTATTCTTCTGTTTGCTTTCAATGAATTAATCATACCAAAACAGACAGGGGACCATTTTATGTCTGATGGCAGGGAATTTAAAGTGGGAAAATCAAGGGACAGTCAATTTGAAATATTAGAACGTTTCATTGAGGTTTATTGCTCCGCTCATCATGGAACAAATAAGAAAAATCTGTGCGGAGACTGCAATGAACTTTTGGGATATGCACGCAGTCGTTTGGAGAAATGTCCCTACGATCCAAAACCTAAATGTAAAGATTGCAAAACTCACTGTTACAAATCAGAATACAGGGAGAAAATTAAATCGGTAATGCGTTTCTCCGGAATGCATTTTGCAAAACGAGGGAGAATTGACTGGCTGATAAAATATTTTTTATGACTAACTTTACTTATGAATTTTTTACCCGATTATCGGGTAACAGTCCTTCGTTCATGCTGCCTGTACGGTAACCTTCAAGATCCAGCGTGATGTAGAGAAATCCCTGCTCTTTTGAAAACATCATAATTCTTTTACGTATGTCAATGTTCATAACGGCTGACATTTCTTCCGGGCCGAGTTCTAACCGTAGAATGTCTCCATGGTGGCGGGCACGGTATATGCGGAATCCTTCCCTTTCGAGAAATTGCTCGATTTTCTCAACCTGACTAAGTTTGTCCATGGTTATTGTTGAACCATAAGGAAACCGTGAGGCAAGACACGCCATGGATGGTTTGTCTGCCATAGGGAGATGATACACCTCCCGCGCTATCGTCCGAATGTCTTCCTTGGTAAGATCTGCCTCCTTAAGAGGACTTAGCACACCAAGCTCGCAAGCCGCATCCATGCCCGGGCGATAGTCATCCACATCATCTGCATTACTGCCATCGGCCACCGACTTTAACCCATATTTATTAGCCTGCTCCTTCACCTTAACAAACAGTTCTTTTTTACAGTAATAACATCTATTAGTAGAATTCGTACTGAACCCAGGGATATCCAGTTCTTCTGAAGCAATAACGACATACGGAATATTTTGATTCTTTACCCACTCAACAGCCTGATCACATTCCCGCTGAGGATAGGTGGACGATGTGGCTATAACAGCCAGACACCGATTGCCAAGCACATCCCAGGCAACAACAAGCACAAGTGAACTATCAACTCCACCGGAAAAAGCGACTGCGCATCCTTCGGTTTCTTTAAGTATTATTTTAAGGTGGTCGAACTTTTTTAAACATTCAGGAGTCATGTTATTCCTTCCAGTATTTTCTCATATATTCTTCAGTTTTCTTATCAATCGAAAGTTTTATAATGAGGTAAAGAACGTGCAATTCCGATTCGGCATTTGGATATTGTATTTTTATCCAGAGGTTCGACATTTCTGATATTATGCCCATTCTCTCTCCGGGTGGGACTTTTTATTTCAATATCCATAGTGGTGCCACTTTTCGTATATGTCGCTGCTAATCCCGCTGCGAGGTATATATCATTACGTGATACAATCCCACGGCAAAGAACACTCGGCCCCCGGGCATGTCTTTTGGAACAAGTAGTATATCTTCTGACTGTGCGAGACTCTCAACAACATTATTTTCACGTTCATTGCGCCCGACCACTGCCTTTGAGCCGCTCGGCAGACGAAAATGCCGTCCCTGTTTAAGAAGATTAGCATCATTCAAATTGAACCCGGGATCATGCACCAGCAGGTCTTTGAACCTTACTGAAAATTCCGGATCGGTTAAAAGACATCCCCCTGCGGGACACAGATACTCCTTGATTCCCAGCTTTTCCGCCAATTCGAACTGGGGCTTTCGACATCGGCCCTGAATAGCCAGTAAACGGTTTCTATCCACAAGATGCTTCTTCTCTGGAATAGTAGGTGGGAAAAGTCTTGCACTCAATGGACGGAGAACTAATCCCATCAAACCTGATTTACGCTCGATCAGCTCCATTGCACACCTTCTCTGAGACATCGGACGTTCTCCTAGTACTTCTCCTGTTGCAATAAAGTCCGCTCCGCTTGCGCTCATATGCTCCTTTGCCTGCGAAAAAAAATGTATACGGCAGTCCAGGCAGGGATTCATTCCCTTGCCGCGCCCGAACTGCGGTTGTTTAATTATTTCCAGGTAATCATTACCAATAGCACATACCTTAACGGGAATTCCTAATTGCTTTGCAGTTTTCTGCGCAGCCGAACATCCTAATGATTTAGGTGTACATCTACAAAAGGGAGAAATAAAGTTAATCGCTTCAACCTCTATCCCCATATCAATAAGCAGCTTGCCGACAAGTGTACTGTCAAGACCTCCGGAAAGTAAGAGAATCGCTTTTGCCACAGGTATATTCCCTCGTATATATAATTATCTCGACAGATATAGTCGTATTTATATACTAAAAAAAGAAAATTTCATTTCATATTCCCGCACCGTTCACGAACTTTTCAGAGCGAGCCTCAGCTTGGGTAATCCGGCTGCCGGGTGGCACACTGTGAGTCAGCCAGACATTCCCGCCGATGACAGAACCACAACCGATCACCACTCGCCCGAGAATCGTTGCACCGGAGTAAATTATCACATCGTCCTCGACAATCGGATGCCTCTCAATCCCCTTGACGGGCTTTCCATTTTCGTCCAGAGGAAAACTCTTGGCACCCAGAGTCACCCCCTGATAGATACGCACCCTGTTGCCAATTATGCTTGTCTCTCCAATGACTACGCCAGTACCATGATCGATGAAAAAGCTCTCACCGATCTTTGTACTAGGGTGAATATCAATACCAGTGATACTATGTGCATGTTCAGTGATTATTCTCGGAATAAGAGGTACACCCAGAACATGGAGTTCATGAGCTAGTCGATAACTCGTGATTGCAAGGATCCCTGGGTAACAGAAGATAGTTTCGTCCGGACTTGTGGCAGCAGGATCACCTTCATAAGCGGCCTGCACGTCGGTGGACAGCACCCGCCGTACCTCAGGGATTCTGTCAAGAAATGATATAGTGATCGTCCGGGCACTTTCTTCACATTCTTTTGTGCAATCTCGATCTTCGGTGCAAACGAAGCATAAACCCCATTTGATCTGTTCCTCCAGAGTCCGCTTGACCCGATCGAGAGTAGAATCCACATGGTAATGAATATTGTTGGCGCTTACGTCTGATGTACCGAAGTATCCGGGGAAGAGCACCGATCTGAGATCCTCGATAGAATTAATAACAACATCACGCGAGGGAAGTGGCTGGCCGTGCCGGTTTCTCCTCATTGGCGGGCGGTCATTAGCCTCACATAACGCTTCCACCAGTGAGGAAAGCTCGTTTTTTTCTCTGTTGTTAGTGAATCTGGTGGTATGAGTCTCAAAATCATCGCGTGTCATTCGTATTATTCATCTCCGTTCTCAAATAGCCATGTACTCAGGTATCGCTCACCTGTATCGGGAATCACGACCACAATCAGCTTGTCAGCACTTTCCGGTCTTTTTGACACTTCGATACCCGCCCAGAGAGCGGCGCCAGCGGAAATGCCGGCCAGAATCCCTTCCTCTCGTGCAAGCCTTTGCGACATCGCACCAGCGTCCTCATGTTTTACTCTGATGACCTCATCTATCACATTCATGTTAAGAACATCAGGAACGAATCCTGCGCCGATTCCCTGTATTTTGTGAGAATCCGGTTTTCCGCCGCTCAGAACCGGAGAATCGGCAGGCTCGATTGCAATGTTTTTTATTAAGGGCTTTCTATTTTTCAGGATTTCTCCCACACCTGTTATCGTACCGCCTGTTCCGACACCTGCAATGAAAATATCTATTTCGCCGTTGGTATCACGCCAAATTTCCTCGGCAGTGGTTTTGCGGTGAATTTCAGGGTTGGCCGGATTGTCGAACTGCTGGGGCATAAATGCACCCTCTGTTGAATTAACTATTTCCTGTGCTTTTTCAATCGCCCCTTTCATCCCTTCTGATGCCGGAGTCAACACTACTTCCGCACCAAAAACCTTCAGGAGTTTCCTTCGCTCGATACTCATGCTTTCCGGCATGGTCAAAATCACCCTGTAATCCCGGGAAGCGCACACAAACGCAAGGGCGATTCCCGTGTTTCCCGATGTCGGCTCCACGATTACGCTACCAGGGCCGATTTTACCCTGTTTTTCAGCTTCGAGAATCATACTTAAGCCAATGCGGTCCTTCACCGAAGACATCGGATTGAAGGATTCAAGTTTAACCGCCACTCTTACGCTGTTTTCGGTCATACGATTGAGCATTACCAATGGTGTATTGCCTATCGTCTCTGTAATATCCTTGTATATCATATTTTTTCTCCTTCGTATTTATCGACCTTTGAGAACAAACATCCCGTTAAGAGCAAACATATTCGCAAAAGGATGCAAAAATGAAAAATTTCTCCATATGCCCGCTATAAAATATTCCTCACGAATAATTGATATATTTTCAGACAGGCAATAATCCTTGAAATCACGAATAGTTAGCTGATGGATGTTCGGTGTGTTGTACCATTCAAAAGGTAAAGCTTTTGACTTCGGCATCCGTCCCTGTAAGAGCAGACTCATCCTGAGAAACCAGTGGCCGAAATTCGGAAACCCGACAATTCCAAACCTGCCAACCCTGAGCATTTCTTTAATTATTTTGTCAGGTTTTTTCATAATCTGAAGCGTCTGGTTCAGAATAACGTAGTCATAGGAATCGTCGAGAAAATCTCCGAGACCCTCATCCAGATCATCCTGGGACACCGACAGCCCCCGTTCCACGCACAGTATAAGATTGTGCTCGTCAATATCGATGCCACAACCTTTAACTCCTTTCTTTTCTACAAGTCGAGCAAGTAGAGAGCCGTCACCGCACCCTAAATCCAGAACATGTGAACCATCGGGAACTATCTCCGTTATGAGATCGCGGTCGGCACGTATAAGTTGTTTAATCTGTTGATCCGTCATATGTCTTTATTTCCAACACTTTCGAGAAAAGGAACAATGATTCGCTTGAATTGCTCATGCTTTACCAAGAATGCGTCATGGCCATACGGTGAATCGATTTCTATGAACGACACATCCTTCTTGTTGCGCTTTAGCGATCGAACAATTTCCCGCGACTGCTCAGAAGGGAAAAGCCAGTCGGAGCTGTAAGAAACAAACAGGTATTTGGCCTTAACTACTGCAAATGCTTCGTCGAGGTTTCCGTAGCTCCTTGCGATATCGAAATAGTCCATAGCCTTGGTTATATACAGATAACTGTTTGCATCGAAACGTTCGATAAATCTTTGCCCCTGATGCTGTAAATACGATTCTATCGCAAACTCGGTGGTAAAATCATAACTGAACCGGTCGCCTGATTGAAGCCTGCGACCAAAACGTGAATCCATGGACAAATCGGACAGGTACGTTATATGTCCTATCATTCGGGCTATCGCAAGACCCTGTACAGGACCCGGTGTGCCGTAGTAACACCCCTCCTTCCAGCCGGGATCGCTCGTAATTGCATTACGCCCCACGGCATTGAATGCCAGAGCCTGAGCGGAAAGTCTCGAACATGATGCTATACATATTGCCGAACGGGTCATTTCAGGAAACCTGAGTGTCCATTCAAGAACCTGAAAGCCTCCCATGGAACCACCGGCGAGCGAATAGAGCTGTGATATTCCCAGGTGATTTATAAGCTTTTTTTGCGCCTCCACCATATCACCGATAGTTATGATGGGGAAATCCAGGCAATAGGATTTTCCTGTTTTAGAGTTTATGGAACTCGGCCCGGTAGTACCCTTGCATCCGCCGATTATATTTGAGCATATCACCCAGTACTTCCTCGTGTCGAATCCCTTCCCAGGACCTATCATCTCGTCCCACCAGCCGACTCGCTTGTCGTTTGGATGGTGGTATCCCGCAACATGAGCGTCTCCGGAAAGGGCATGCAAGATGAGTATTGCGTTGGACCGATCTTCGTTTGGTTCACCGTATGTCTCGTACACAATATCAACGGGACCGAGCGTATGTCCCGATTCGAGTTTCATGGGATCTTCTACACTCGCAAATGTAAATCGCTGTTCTTTTACCAAACCCACAGAATTTCTGTCCATCGTATCTGTTCCAATTAAATAAATATTATGACAGTTGCTATATTTCAGGGATTCTCGTTTTTCCCATTAACCATTCACTGTCCCAAAGTCACTATTCTTACTGTACCCGTTAATACTTTACTGCTTTCTCAAGTGCCTGATCAATGTCTGCCTTTATATCTTCTACATCCTCAATACCGATAGAGAGCCGGATATAGTCCTCTGTCACACCTGTTGCCTTTTGCTCTTCAGCGGTTAATTGCTGATGTGTTGTTGATGCAGGGTGAATAACAAGGCTCTTTGCATCTCCGATATTGGCAAGGTGGGAAAGTAATTTTACCGAGTTGATGAATTTTTTACCGGCTTCCAACCCCCCCTCAATGCCAAAGCCGACAAGAGAACCAAAATTATCTTTTAAGTATTTCTTTGCGACTGTATGACCCGGATGACTTTCCAGTCCCGGATAATTAACCCAGGAAACCAGTGGGTGTGCCTGCAGGAATTTTGCTACCTCTAAAGCATTCTCCGAATGTTTTTTCTGACGAAGAGTCAGGGTTTCCAATCCCTGAAGGAACAGAAAAGCATTGAACGGACTCATCGCCGGACCAAGGTCACGGAGTAACTGAACTCTCACTTTTATTATGAAAGCTATATTACCCAGTCCGGAAAAGTTTCCGAACACATCCCAGAATTGTAAACCGTGATAGCTGGGATCGGGCTCGGTGAATTCGGGGAATTTACCGTTATCCCAGTTGAAATTTCCCCCGTCGACAATAACTCCGCCGATAGATGTTCCATGCCCGCCGATGTACTTAGTTGCCGAAGTAGTCAGTATATCCGCTCCATAATCAAGAGGTCTGACAAGACCTACACCCACAGTATTGTCTACCACAAACGGTATTCCCGCTTCATGGGCTATTTTAGCAATCGCCTCAAAATCAGGAACATCCAGCTTGGGGTTACCAATTGTCTCTGCATAGATCGCTCTTGTTCGGTGAGTTATGGCCTTTTTAAATTCCTCCGGTTTCGTAGAATCGACAAATTTAACAGTCCTTCCCAGCTTGGGGAATGTATAATGGAAGAGCTGGTAAGTTCCTCCGTAAAGATTATTTGCCGATACTATCTCATCGCCAACCCGTGTAATTGCCAGAAATGCGAGGGTTTCTGCTGCCTGGCCGGAAGCAACCGCCAATGCACCGGTTCCGCCTTCAATGGCGGCAATTCTTTTCTCAAAAACGTCATTGGTTGGGTTCATTATACGAGTGTAGATATTTCCGAATTCTTTAAGTGCAAAAAGATTTGCCGCATGCTCCGTATCTTTGAACACATATGATGTCGTTTGATAAATCGGAACAGCCCGTGATCCAGTTGAAGGATCGGGCTCCTGTCCGGCATGAAGAGATCTTGTAGCTAATCCTCTGTATTCTGTACCCATTGAAATATCTCCTTTTTAGATACTATATTCAATTAATCCTCGATTCATCAGCTTACGCTGTCGTTCTGTAAGATCTTCCAGTGTAATCGAATTGAGCACATTTTCTATCGTCTCTTTAATTTCTTTCCATACATAAAATGTTGCACAATCCACCATTCTTTTACACTCGTAGTTACCAGTACATGAAACCACATCGAAAGGCCCCTCCAGTGACCGTACAATATCACCGAGGGTTATCTCGGAAGGAGCTTTCGCCAGTTCATATCCTCCCTTGGCTCCCCGCGTGCTTATTAGGATTCCAGATGTCCGAAGTGTATTAAGTATCTGCTCAAGGTATCGCTCAGATATCTCCTGACTTTCAGAAATCTCGCGGACCATGACAGGTCCTGAACCATATTTGAGTGACAGTTCAAGAGCCGCTCTGGCTCCATACCTTCCTTTTGTTGAAATTTTCATTTTGACCACCTGTTTTATCAGTTGATGATACTGTTTTACGGAGAGGTGTTCATTTTTCAGATAAACCTTTTATTAATTTTCAACTCTTTTTTATAGCAGAGAGAATAAAATTTATTTTATATATTACTAATTCTATCGGAATTATAATTTATATGTTTTCTTTTTCATTGTCAAGCATTTTTAAGGATAGTATTTAAGAAAATTGCATACTTATGTTTTGAAAACAGTGACAAGTATGACTTGAAACATAAATAATTTTACTGTAAATTTACATAAACAAGACCATAGCTCTATAGGGAATTGGAGTTAAATTCTCTTTAACTCAGAAGTATTTTGACTTTTGATTATTGGGAATGTCATCGTACTATTATAATAATTATTTCATTCTACTAAATAGTCAGTTCTATAAAATATTTGTAAATTTACTTTCCTAATTCCAGATTGCTATATCAATCTTTTCTCTTATGTTGAATATAATCAAGTGAGTGGTTTAGACACTACATGTCTGTTCCTCTATAAGTTCTTGGTAATAAAAGAAAATAATGAAAATAGTAAGAATTTTTAATCCTACTAAAAAATATATCGATGGGGAATTTTTTAATTGACATACAGGAAATCTGAACATAGGCACTCTGAGGCCTGCAAATCTTAAAACCACATTTTCTTAATTTCAGACTATTCTGTAGTTTTTTTAAAATAAAAGTTTTACAAAGACGAACTTGAAAATTTCTAACGATTAGCCCATCCCATATTTCACTGCGGCGAAAAAACTGAGAAATATTCTGCTGAATATTTAACTTGAAGTTACTTCAAAAAGAGATTATATTTTATATATATCAGTTTTGTTTAATATGCTCATACTCTTAATGAATCAAAAAATGAAAACAGCTTTTCCACAAGTTCATAAAATAACAGCATGGATAGCCCTGTTTGCCGGGCTTCTGACATGCACAGGTCAAGCGGGAGAGTTTGTGATTTGCCTTGGCGAGGACGGCCACATTGCGATTGAGGCTGTTGTTAACAGGCAGTGTGAATGCAACAGAGAGGTAAATATCCCTGAAAGACTTTACGTTTCGCTTCAAGATGAGGTTGTGTCTTCCCACCATCATGAATGTGATCATTTTGATATCCCTATTTTCATGAATGATACTGGTGAGTTTATTACTCAGGTTAAATATATTGTAACTCATAACCAGATCACTTCTCTTTTTGACAGCACTTTCATAAACACTTATTTTGATGAAATAATTCAAGAAGTACTTATTATTGAGCCGCCTCCAGACATAAATCCGGTGCTCGTATCTATCCTCACAGTTATTTCCTTATCCTGAATCTTTCCTAGCTTTCTGCTTCTGAGGTTTAACGCCAAAAAATGCAGTACAATAAATCATTTTGTCCTGAACATGTTTCCTTGTGCTGTTAAACAAAATGCGAAAATATTAATTTCTTTTACCTGTGCTTACATGATTCTCAAACAATAAAATGTAAATCTTTCCGAAGAAGTTTACGTTACTATGAGTCGATGGTCTTGTTTTACCATGGCTTTTTACATTGCGGAGATAATATATGATGCGAAATAGATTGATTTGTTTAGTGTTATTAATTTTGCTTGTTTCCTTACCTGCGCAAGGTATTACTCAGAAAATCACACTAAAGCAGGCAATAGAAGAGACAATTGCTCATAATCCGGAGATTTTAAAAGCTGGCGAGGAACTCAAGGCTGTCAATGCCGGATTCTGGAAAACTGTCTCACCTGAAAATCCCGGATTTTTTACCGAATATGAGGAGATACCGACAGGGCGACATTCCCTTTCAGGTTATAGTGAGAGAAAAATCGGTTTAGCACAGGAATTTGATTTTCCGCTGGCTTATTACTACCGCGGGCAGTGGTATAATCAAGAGATACAACAGGCAGATGCGGAATACCGCCTGCTTCGTAACGAAGTGATTGTAGAGGTCAAGAAACGTTTTCTCAGGGTTCAGCTTTTAGAAAAAAAGAAACAGTTGTATGAAAACAGCGCTCTTTTAACTCGCCGTCTCTTTCAACAAGCACAAATCAGAGTTGAGTCAGGTGAGTCTGCACCGTATGATACTCTGAGAGTAAAAATAGATTTAGCAGAAGCAGAAAATAACATTCTTGCTGTTACAAAGGAATATGAAACCGCTCTTTTTAGCCTGAAGCTTCTTATGGGAAGAGGAAAATCCGATACGATCCATCTTGCGGGAGAACTTACCTTTTCTCCAATATCGTTACACGGGGATTCCCTAAAACAAATGGCAATGGTTCACCATCCTGTTCTGAAGAAAGCAGCTTCATCGGTCAATCAAAAAAACATTGAAAAAAAGCTGTCGTATCTAAAATTTATGCCAAATTTCGAGTTGAGCTATTTCAGGCAGGATTTTAGAGATGTAACTTCACCCAAAGCATGGGGTGGAGAAATCGGTTTTTCAATTCCTTTATGGTCGTTTCTTATGGGAAGAGGAGCTACTAGGGCTGCATCTCATGAGATAGAAGCCGCCCGGTGGCAAATCGAAGTAGAGAAGAGAAAAGTGCTGCTTGAAGTTGAGGGTGCTTTTTCAGTCCTCTTTGTTGCCGAGAGACATGTAAATAATTTTCATCAAAATATTTTGCGTGAGGTTGAAGAACTCGTACGTATTGCATCACGCAGTTACGAAGAGGGAGAGATGGGATACCTGGAGGTAACCGAGGCTTATAGAACCAGAAACAGGACAATGGTCAGATATTACGATAGGTTATTTGAATATTGTGTCGCTCAAGCCGACCTGGAAAAAGCGGTAGGAGTTCCACTTTTAGGTGATAAATAAGATACCGGCAGTCTACAACCAGCTAGAAGCGTTGAAGAGTAAAATTGTAAAACATCGGCGGAAGCTTAATGCCGTATTTCGGAGGTATAATCACATGAAACGTCTAAAACTGTTAATCGTTCTGATCCTTTATGTCCTTTGGGGAACCTGCATCAACGGATGTAGCGACAATCACGAATCTGATATACATGATCATGAGCATTCCGAAAATGTTCAACCAAGCACGGAACATAATGAGGAAGCAGGGGAATACGAAGACCATGACCATGAAGATGATGACAACAGTGACCATGAACAAGACCATGAAGATGAACATGAACACATTGAGCAGGAAGATAATGATCATAATCACGATTCTGATAGTGAAGGATACGAGGAGACTGATCATGAGCACGAAGAAGGTGACGCAAACAATCATCAGGAAGAAGAGTCGGTTAGTAGTGGTGATGAGTGGGAGGAATTGATAGGTCTTGAAACAGCCGAAGCTCTTTTGATGCCTCTCGAACTGACAATTTCTGTTCCGGGCCAGATAGTTCCGAATCAAAACCAGATTGCCGTTGTCAGCCCTTTTGTCGAGTCAAGTATCAATGAAGTATTTGTTAATATTGGTGATAAAGTTGAATCAAATGAAATGCTGCTATGCCTTATCAGTCCTGAGATCGGGATGTTACGTGCCGAATACGGTAAGGCAAAAGCTGAACTGGATATTAGAAGTCAGAACTTTAAAAGACAGTTAGAATTGTTCGAGGGGAAAATTATTTCACGTAAATCGTATCAAGAAGCTGAACTTGAACAGAAAAATTCAGAGATTCATTATAATTATGTAGTACAAAAGCTTCTTGCAGTAGGTGTCCAAAATAATGAAATAGAAAATCCGCCAACCGGCCAATGTGATGATGTCGGCTCTACCATTCATATTTGTGCGCCAATATCAGGTATTGTTACCTCCAGAAATGCAAGTATTGGTCAGAAAGTGGATTCATCCAAACAACTGTTCGAAATTATGAATCTTGATAATGTATGGTTAGAAGCGGATATTTTTGAAAAAGATTTAACAAAAATACAGGTGGGACAAACGGTTAAAGTTAAAGTGTCTGCTTACCCACAAAGTATTTTCACCGGTAAAATATTCTATATTGCAAACACCCTGAACAGTGATACAAAAACCATAAATATTTTAGTTGAAATCGATAATAAACAGGAAAAACTTAAACCCGGTATGTTTGCTGAAACCAATATTGTAGTCGGGGAAAAACCGAGTACCCTGGTGGTTCCAAAAGAAGCGGTTCTGGAAGATGAAAATTTGAAAATAGTGTTTGTCAGGGAAGAAGAAGAATATCACCGTCATGTTGTCACAACCGGAACTGAGTCTGTTGAAATGGTTGAGATTTTATACGGTTTGGCGCCGGGTGCTATTGTAGTAACGAAAGGTAATTATCAGTTGAAATCAAAATTAATAATGAGCGAACTTGATCCCCATGCAGGTCATAGCCATTAATCGGGAGTAAGTCAATGATAAATAGATTAATAGAATACTCTTTAAAGAACCGCGCAATAGTTATTTTAGCAGTTCTCATTTTATCGGGGATTAGTTACAAGTATTTCAGAGAACTCCCGGTAGATGTGTATCCAGACCTGAATGCTCCGATAGTGAATGTTATGACCGAAAATCATGGCATGGCACCAGATGATATCGAAACGTTAATTACGTTCCCCCTTGAAAGTTCATTCAATTCACTGCCCCATGTAAAAAGGGTCAGATCGAATTCAGCACTGGGATTGTCGAAAATCAGCATAGAATTCGAGTACGGAACAAATATTTATTTTGCACGCCAGCTTGTATCGGAAAAACTTCAGTTGGTTGCTCCTTTATTGCCGGAGGATACTGAGGCTCCTTTTATTGGCCCCATATCCTCGATGTTCGCTGATGCAATTGAGTTTACGATTAGTGGAGATGACCTTTTTTCTATACGCGACTTTGCGGAATGGAATTTAAAGCCACGGCTTCAGACGGTTCCGGGTGTGTCCACTGTGATCAATTTCGGTGGATATTTGAAACAATATCATATTCTTCTCGATCCCAATAGAATGCTGAAATACGGTATTCATGTCCAGGATGTCATAGATGCCTTGGGAGAAAATAATATTAACTCATCAGGAGGTTATCTGTTAAAAGGACCGGTGGAGAATATAATCAGGGGGATGGGGAGAATTAAATCCATCGATGATATAAATAATATAATCCTGAAACATAATAAGAGTGTGCCGATTTATATAAGCAATGTAGCCGATGTCGAAGTCGGCGCTTTTCAACGGAGAGGTACATCGGGTGTCAGTGGGGAAGAGGTTGTGGTTGTGACTGTCCAGAACCAGTACAATTCAAATGTACTGAAAACAATAAAGGGAGTTGAAGAAGTATTAGCCAATCTAAAAGGAGCAGTTACCGACGATTTAAAGATTGAAACATTTTATACGCAACTGGACATGATAATGAAGTCAGTCAACAATATTTCAGGTGCGATAATTCTCGGAGCGATCCTGGTCATATTGGTTCTCTATGTTTTCCTTAATAATATCGGGAGTACTCTGGTGGTTTCGCTGGCAATCCCGCTTTGCGGGCTCATTGCCATGATATTTTTTAAGATATTCAATCTGACATTAAACATCATGACATTGAGTGGTATTGCTATCGGCTTGGGAATGATAGTTGACAGTTCTATTATTATGGCGGAGAATATTTACCGGCATGTGCAGGAGGGTGATAGATTACACGAAGCACTCATACGGGGAGCACAGGAAGTGGGCAATCCGATCTTTTATGCCACACTCATTCTTCTTGCTGTTTTTGCTCCGATTTTTACCTTACAGGGAATAGAAGGAAAGATGTTCATTCCCCTGACTTTCGCAGTATCAGCAACGGTATTCGGATCGTTGTTGATTTCTCTTATTATTACGCCGGTCCTGGCATCAATTATATATAAGAAAAACAACAGGAAGTCTAATAAAAACCGGGTTTTACTGGCAATCAAAAAGATGTATAACCCCGTTTTAATTTTTGCTTTAGCACATCCGGTACGATTAATAATCACATGCTTGGTATTAATCGCACTGGGTATACTGGTATCATTTAGGGTCGGTACGGAGTTTATGCCGGAAATGGACGAATCTTCATTGCTCATGGACGTTCTTTTACCTCCCGAGGCCTCGCTGGAAGAATCGAGCAGAATAGCATCGCTCTTATCTCTCAGAGTTTCAGAGATTCCTGAAGTTATAAAAGTAGTAAGGAGCACAGGAAGAGCAAGGGGAGCTGAGCACGCTGCGCCTGTTAATCTCACTCATTCAAACTGCATACTGGTCCCCAAGGAAGAAAGGCGGACATCAATTGAGGAAATCAAAGAAAAAATCAGGCGCAAGGTCTCGGGCGTTCCGGGAGTAAGTGTAATACTTAACGCTCCTCTCCAGCACAGGATAAACCACGTTGTCACGGGAACAAGATCGGCGATTGCGGTTAAAATATTCGGAGAGAATTTGAACTCCCTTACAGAACTTGCTGAAACAATCCAAACTATAATGGGCACTGTACAAGGCGTTACCGACCTACAGATGGAACAAGTTGCAGGTGTCCCGCAGCTTCAGATACATTTTAACCGCAGGAAGCTGGCACGATACGGTTTAAATGTGAAAGATGTTTCGGATGTAATTGAAGTCGCGTTAAACGGAAAAGTAGCGACGGAACTGATTGAGACACAGAAACGCTATGAGGTTTTCGTCAGATTCAAAGAAGAATTTCGCAATAACAGAAAGACGATAGAAAATATTTTAATCGAAACCCCATCGGGATACAGAATTCCCCTAAGTGAAATTGCCGATTTTGTAGATGACAGAAATCCTGCCATTATCAGACGTGAAGACGCAATCAGACGTGCCATGATTCAATGTAATGTGACCGGAAAAGACATGGGCAGCGTTGTCGATGATATCAAAAACAGGATTTCTCAATTAACCCTGCCTGAAGGATATTTTATTACGTTCGGAGGCACCTATGAGAACCAGATTAGAGCTATGAAACAACTTACCGTTGTTGTCATTTTGACAATTATCATTGTATTCTGCCTTCTTGTAATAAGTTTTCGCTCTTTTAAAAATGCACTTTTGATAATCATCTGCATTCCGCTTGCATTGGTGGGAGGAATTTTGATCCTTTATATCACCGGAAATACTATTTCCGTACCATCGATCGTTGGTTTTATCGTATTGATCGGAATTTCTGTCCAGGATGGTATAGTCCTCGTAAGCCACATAAACAGGTACAGGAAAGAAGGGGCGCCTCTAAGAGATGCGATAATAAAGGGAGGAAATACCAAGATCCGTCCGGTTCTCATGACTACTTTTACCACAATGCTGGGGTTGTTACCATTAGCTATGCGCAATGTTACGGGCTCAGAAATTCAAAAACCACTGGCATTTGTCATAATGTTTGGACTGTTATTTTCAACGATTATCACGCTTATTGTGATACCGACGTTATATCTGGCATTAGAAAAAGAGGAATAGTGGAGGGAAAATATAAAGTGACAACCACCATGAAAAAAATAATAGTCTTACTTGCCTTCATTCTATCATTGAGCAATGTTGTGACTGCTCAAGTATGCGGTCCTTCTTGCCCCGTTTGCTCGGGTAGTACTGATGGTTCCCTGCTTGCACCTCGATCTTTTCTTTTTACAACCATGAGCATTCCTGGCGGAGAGGAAGAAAATGGTGTTTTTAACTTACGATACGGGGCTTTTTCGAGGTTTGATGTGGGGACCGGATATACCGCTAAAAGCAATAAAATTATCTGGAATGCAAGGTTTCAGGCAGTTTTAGAAGAGTCATGGAAACCTGGAATTATACTTGGCACCGGAAGCGTCAGAACCGGAAAAAGTGACCAGTCGCTATACCTTCATATTACTAAATCATGGGAATTCTCGGAAAGTTTCGCTTTGCGAATTACTGCAGGTGTCGCAAGCCTTGTTCCGGAATATGAAAAAATATATGGATTAGGTAGTATAACAACGTCAATCGCTGAAAAATTTAGTCCTTTCGTGAGTTACGACGGAATAAACTTTCACGAAGGTTTAGCGTGGATACCACTGGAATGGCTCACTGTTTCTGCTTTACTGATTGAAAGTAAAGATCCTGCACTGGCAATAGGTATAAAACATAGTTTTACAAGTAATTTGACCATTGACTAAAATCGCATAAAACATTTTAGTAGTATGAAGCAGGATAATTCTGCCGGAGGCAATGAATGAAAAAAATATACATTGATTACAACGCCAGTACCCCGATTGCACCAGAGGTGGTGGATGCCATGCGGTCATTCTTGACCGACCACTATGGCAATCCCTCAAGCAACCACTGGGCTGGAATACCCGCGAAAGAAGCGGTGGAACAAGCTCGTTGTAAAGTGGCAGATTTACTGGGCTGCTTACCAGAGGAAATCATCTTCACAAGTGGAGGTACCGAGTCCAACAATCATGCAATCAAGGGAGTTTTTTTCAATAATCAGAGCAAAGGCAACCATATAATCACAACCGCAATAGAACATCCGGCTGTCATTCAACCCTGCCGTTTCCTGGAGAGGTTGGGTGCTGAAGTAACCTATTTGCCTGTTGATGAAACAGGAATGATTGATTCTGGTGATGTACGAAAGGCTATCACTTCCCATACAATACTGGTTAGTATAATGCATGCGAATAATGAGGTGGGGACGATTCAGCCCATTGAAGATATTTCACATATCACCCGCGAGCGAGAAATATTGTTTCACACAGATGCCGCTCAATCAGTTGGAAAGATTCCTACCAGGGTTTCGGATCTGGGCGTAGACCTGTTGTCATTAGCTGGACACAAAGTATATGCTCCGAAAGGTGTCGGTGCTCTCTATATCAGGCAAGGAGTCCAGCTTGAACCATTCATCCATGGGGCGGGACACGAATCCGGTCATCGTGCCGGGACAGAGAATGTAATTCTCAATGTGGGACTCGGTACAGCGTGTGGATTAGCCCAATCATGGATAGGAATGATGCAAGTCAAAGAGCTTCAAGACCTCTTCTGGGATAAATTGGTTGAAGAGTTTGGAGACAGAGTCGTCCTCAACGGCCATCCCAGGGAACGGCTACCGAATACGCTCAACGTTTCATTTGTAGGTATGTCCGGAGCCGATATCCTGTCAAAACTAGAGGGAGTGGCTGCATCTACTGGTTCAGCATGTCATGAAGATTCTGTAGAGCTTTCGCCTGTTCTTAAGGCAATGGATATACAGGAGGAATTGGGGATGGGAGCTATCCGTTTCAGTCTGGGAAGATCCACAACAAAAAGTGAAATTGAATATGTGATAGATCAATTAAAGCTTGTGATTGGGTAATTACGCTGTTAAAGGAAATTTGGAATTGGTTTTATTAAAATGGTAAAATTGATAAAGTATATCACGTTATCTTAATATATCTCAGTTTGTGTCAGCAATGGTGGGAAATAGATGAAAAGGTGTGAAATGTGAACATTGAACAATTTTTTGTAATTGCAGAGACCATGCTGTTTTAGTTGATTTTTAATAAGTTACAAAAGTTAAATAAAGCATTGCGCACATGACTGGCAGTCAGGAGGTCACAGATTTGTATTATTATTAAATCAATCAATTAACTAAATTGTATATTGACAAGATAATAGTCCGGAATTTACGTGCCAGTAATGAAAAAATTGAAAGAAAAAACCATCGAAATTTAATCAGAACTCGATGGTTTTTTTATAGGTAAAATCTTTGATTTACTGACTGTTTACTGACTGTATTAGCTATTCGTAAGTTATTGTTTATATTGATTTGATATGGTGGAGGCGGCGGGAATCGAACCCGCGTCTTTTTTTCATTTTACTAATTTCTATACCAATTTGCTTTTTTTGACTCTTTGATTTTCTTCAAAATTGAATTATTTTTCTTTTTATAATATTTCGACTTCTTTTAACGTAATTTCAAATGCCAAATGATGTTTCCTATAACCAGCTTATTTCACTTTGTGGATCGTCAATCAAGTGTCAGTCACAGAGATAAATCGTTACCTCCATATAAAAGCCCAACAAAAGCGAAGAGTGGACCTGTTTTCCCTCTTGCAAGTCTCATGCAGGTACGCTCATTCAATTGTCCTCCCCTCAATACTATCTCCTGCTCAATCTCTGTTGTTAAGACTTCCTTGCCCTTTGAAACAAAAGGGCTAATATAGCGGTCACACCATCTACATTCAGAAGCACATCGGTGGCATCGCATAAGAGCAGATCACCAATAAGGACTGCATTCAATCTTACAGAGAGTCGGTTGCCCACGTCAGATCAAGCCGTTGTCGATTACATCGTCATGGCAGAGGTTTGCGGTATGAACCAATTCAGTTGCTATACACGCACTCACCAATTTCTCGATATTCGCATATACCATATAACATTCTGCCAATCGAGTAGCCAGAAAGGTGCACAACATTTTACCTGGTATAAGAAGATCCCGGATTAATTTCACATCCATAATGAAGATATAACTTTATCGGTTCTCGCTAAAAGAAAATATCTTACCAGTGGGATGAATTCATCTGATGTTATTTTTTTGTCATTATAATGCAACAGCCAGATTATTTTTAACATAAACATCCTCATAAATAGCAAGCACTTTTCTTACAGCAAAACACACACAATCGCAGGATATGGTTGCACCGGAGACTTTACGGATGTCTCTTTTAATCCCTTTTCCACTCTTTACGCTGATATGATCTGAACTTCCCTTACCGAAAAATTGTTTAAGGAAATTATTACGCGCTATCGGCTTTCCGCGTTTTTCCTTTAACTCCGTAACGGCTAAGTTGTTAACTTTTCCTGTGGTTGTGTCAATTGCAATAATAAATATAACAGGGCCCCATTTACCGGGTTGTTCCTCCATTAGTGCCATGCGTACTGGCTTACCATCTTTAATTCCAACCAAAAAGTCATACGTGGTGACATCAGCAACAGCTTCTGATTCAGAGCCTTTTTGGAAGTGAACAAGGTGACCGCCCATTCTTTCTTTAATAACGGCAATTTCAGCATCGGTCAATGTGTGATTTATTGTTTTTATCTCATCGACGTCAGGGAACATCTCTTTAAGAGCCTGCTCTTTCGTTAAGAGCGTAATAGCAAAGACGTTCGAGCAAAAAAGCAAGCCCATTATTGCTAAAATTAATAGTTTTGTTTTTTTCATTTTACAGTTTCTCCTTTTTTTAATTATTATTGTTGTCAACGTGCATTCCTTTAGAATAAACTCTTTCCTCGTCATCGGTTATCAGAAAAACTTCAATAGAGTGAAGTTTTTTTAGAATTTCGAGGGTTTTTTCTTTGCCAAGGACAAAAAAAGCGGTTGCCCAGGCATCTGCCAATACCGGATCAGGCGAAATAACAGTAACGCTTGCAAGGCCCTCAGCAGGAAATCCTGTTTCGGGATTGAGAATATGATGATATTTTTTCCCATCCTCCTCGAAAACTCTCTCATAATCTCCAGAAGTAACTACGGCCATATCCGTAAGTTCTAGAGAACCTATTACTCCTTCACCTCGTGGATTCCTAATGCCGATTACCCATGGTTTATTATTATACGCCCCAAGTGCATAAATGTCACCACCGCCATCTATCAACGCTGAAGTAATTCCGGATTGTTCAAGTACCCGTTTGGCCTCGTTGAGTGCGTAGCCTTTAGCAATAGATCCCAAATCAATTTTTGTAGTTGCTTTCTTTTTTTTAAGTTCTCCTTTCTCTATAAAAATATTTTCATAACCAATAGATTTTAAAGTATTATCTAAATCTTCTTTGTTTGGTACCTTTGGGGATTCGTCGAAAAAGCCCCAAAGTGTGATTAAAGGGAAAACGGTTATATCAAAATTCCCATCGCTCTTTATGCTGACGTCAAGAGCCTTTTGAACAAGTTCGACAATTTCACAGTCGGTACTAGGACTATCATCGGCATTAAACTTATGAACAGGGCTTTCGGGATTCAAAGCATTGAACTTTATATCAATTTCCTCAATCCTCTCAAAAGCCTTTTCAATGCCTTTTAGAACATCAATGTCTCCTGGTACCTGAATTGTGAAGAAGGTATCCATCAAAAAACGAGTCTGAGACTGAATATTATCAGGATCTTCTTTTAAAAATATCCATAAGATTAAAACAAGTACGATAATGCCGACAGTAAAACTAACAGCCCAAAATCTCTTTCTTAACATCTTTTAAATCTAAAAAAACATGGTGGCATTAGAATGTCGACCTCCAGCCGGCTGTTAAACGGTTGAATTTCAATGTCTCGTCACCAGAAGCTCCCCATTGTCGCCAATCAGCGATGTCATACTGTATCTGTATCATAGAACCTGATGCAATATTGATTATAAGTCCCGGAGAAATAGTAACATATTCCTCTTCACCCGGGTTGGTTGTGATAAAACCATTGAAATTATGCAATGCATAATCGTAATGAAGCATTGCTTTTCCCCACCAGGAAAAGTCCCAGAGGAGCTTTGCATAATATCCGAAAGGTGTAGCATCTTCAAGTGTACTTGCGGCAATACTATTTTCCCAGTTACCACCTGCAACCTCGGCACGAGCGGCGAAATTACCCCATACATACCCAGCACCAGCTGAATATCGGGTCATATTATATTTCCCGTCATCGTCCCATTTCCCTCTCGCTAAAGATCCCTGGAACCTGAAAGCGCCGATCTCCGGTTCGACATGAATCATTGCAGTAGGTGAATTATTATTATCGTTGTACAGATTTTTTTGTCCGCCTTTTCCGCCATTCAAAAGATAAATATAGGTTGGTAATGAGAGGAATGGGAGTTCAAGCGGTTTGTAAAGCTCGATACCGGTTTCATGCATAGCTCCAAGAAAATTATTTATGGAGAATTTGCCACCGTTTGTCTCTTCCTCCCAGAAAAGCTCGGCTCCGTAATCCCATGTAAACTGTGGCTTGAGAATACCAATAGACATTTCAATATCATAGGGCATCATCACCGTAAAAACAGCTCTTCTGAATTCATCGAACTTAGGGCTGATATTAGAGCCTTTTGTGTTTCCCAGGTCTGTCCCAAATCGGGGTGTTGCACCTGTTTTGGCATTGAACATAGGTTGAAGCTCAACTGATATTCTATCTGAAATCTCAGATGATATATAGATAATTGTCTCTGTGAAAGCCATGCCGGCAGACTCATGACCTTTAATTCCGTTCATCTTTCCATCTTTATAATCAAACAAGGTCAGTTTGACGTGGGCACCTGTCGTTAATCCCTGTGCCGAAACCTGAGTGACTATCAAAATGAGAAACATGCAGAAAGTCATAAACAACAATAATTTTCTTAACATAGCAAATAACTCCTTTTGTTTTTATCTTCTACCTGCATTGAAACTCTGCTGTGTTTTAAGACATTCCTGTTTTTAGAGACCTGTCTGTATCAATAGTTACTAGGCCTTTCTCAGCCAGATATCATATAAATTGAGAAGCTGGATAATCAATAGCGTTATTGCAAGAGTGGAGCCTGCTATAACCAATACTGTTGCAAAAGCAGTTGATACATACGGGATTAAATACATCAAACCGATATCTATAGGAATAAGAACGAAAGGAAAAACACCTAAGAAGCATTTGAGTTTATCACTAACACCGGTAAACATAAGAACGGTTAGTGGTATTGCAAAACAAAAAATCCCGTAAAATGGCAAATAGATATGTGCATGCTCGGTCACTTCCATATATTCCATATAACCATATGATTCCGCAATCAACGAAGGATTGAACTCAGTGCTTATATAGATTTGTATTGCAAAGACTATATAAACCAGACCGACAAAGCATAAAAGAGCTGTTATAAAAAGTTTTTTACATAAAGGTAATTCCGAAAGCTTAAAATCTTGCATTTTACTTCTCCTTAACATGTGAAAATGAGGGGTTTATGTTTCTCTTTGCCCAATAAGCATCATTTTTGTAATGGGCCTATCTTTTAATCATTCGTAAACAGATCACTCGTGCTAATGACAGAGCATACAGGAATAATCGCCGTTTATATCGTACCCATGAAAATCACTGTTAGTACCTATATTGACATCTGCATTGGTAACGCTAATATCTTTTGACCCATATCCCTTGTCTCCCGGAGTAACCGTATATGAGCCTGCACCGACATCACTAAAAACATAGGTTCCTGTTGCATCTGTAAGTGCGGACGCCTGGCTTTTACCAGTCAATTGAACAGTAAGACCTACTATGGGATTTCCTGAGCCATCAGTGAATTTACCGGTTATATTGTATGTTCCGCTGGCATCAACTCCTTTGTCATAATCATCATTTGCACTGAAAATACAGCTAACAACCGATAAGATTAACAAAATGTGTAAAAGAACAAGAAATATTTTCAATTTGAACCCCCTTTCAAAAAAATGGTTCATCTGTCCTGGTTCATCGTGAAATGGGATTTACAGCTTCATAAATTAGTCACTAATAACGGGGATTTTCAATCCCTCTTGACATAAGATATTACTGTGGCTGTAAAAGCCAAGCCCTTAGGGTGCTTCGCAGCCTTGAAAGGTCGAGCTTGTTAATAGTTTTCTGGTCTCCTTTCTTTTAGCTTTTATTTCTTCACGAGCCTTTCCTGCTCGCGGTCAAGTCTCCGCTTTTGCCCATGAAGACGACCCCGCGTCTTTTGTTTCAGGCCATTCATGCCTTCTTGGCGATAGTTCCTTCACCACCGCACAACTGATGTACGGGATACCTCAAGAATCAATGCAACTTCAACTTGTTTCATGACCCGCCGTAGCATCCGTAAACAGCGACATCTGAGTTCGTATTGCGCTTCGCTACTTATCTTTCTTGCATCTCGTTTTTCCATACAATAAAGATAACAATTTTATCCTAATTATGCGATATATTTATTCGCCGGCTTAATAGTATCCAGCCGCCTATATGTATACTCCCCATAAAACATATTTACTTCTGGATGTTGAGAATAAATTTCTTTTTATTATGTAAGAGTAAACTATTATTATTCCAAATTCACTCTCCATCTATATATCACTTCGAAAAAGAGAGACAGTTACATATCGTGGATAAGTCGGCATTATCGTCAGTTTTCAAAGCGAATTAAGAGAGTATTTTTGATATCTTATTACTTAACAAATCGAGATCCACAGGTTTCTCAAGGAAATCCTCAACTGGAAGCCAATATTCACTGCTATCGCTTGAACTGAATCCGAGTGGAAATTTCTCGTTTACAGCAGTCAGCAGCAAAATGGGAATATCTTTGAGTTTTTCGCAGGAATGTTTTATCCGACGGGCAAATTGAAATCCAGCTGAATTGTTTTCCGGAAACATAACATCCAGTATGATAAGATCAGGTCGTCGTTTATTCATGCTCTTTTCTGCGCTCTTTATGTCTAGTTCAATTTTTACTTCGTGACCGGTATCGCGTAATACAGTTGCTGCTGCAGTTGCGAAATCTTCATCATCATCAATAATCATGAGATAAGACATTTTGCTTCTCCTTATTTTTATTCACATGTTTTATTGAAGATGGAAACACTAATTCAAATTTTGTTCCTTCTTTAGGTATACTGGTAATTCGCACATTAATATGATGTACCTGAGCCACATTTTTAACTATGGCTAGCCCCAATCCCGTCGAATTTTTATTGTGACGTACGGCTTCGTCAGTCTTGTAATACTCATCAAATATTTTTGGGAGTTTATCGCCGGGGATGCCTATACCCCTGTCCTTGATAGTAATTACAGGACCTGTTTCTGTTGATGGTCTACAATATACACGCACTCGCCCCTTTTCATACGAATAGATGACTGCGTTGGAAATTAAATTTACTAAAAGCATCTTCATATGATCTTCAACAGCCACTACATATGCCTGTTCTAATTCCTTATCAAAAACGATCTTTCGTTTTTCCGCTAAGGGGAGAACTTGAACCATACACCATCTGATTATTTCAGCCAGATCAAGTTTTTTCCAGCAAAGCGTATCCTTCTTCACTGAATGTAAATTAACAAGCTGTAACATTTCTTGTATTTCCTGTCCAAGTTTTTTGCTTCTGTTGGAAATTCTTTCCAGAACTTTAAGAGCCTTGTCAGGAAAGACTCCGCAATATCCTTTAAGGAGTAATTGTATATTGGCGTCAATCGCAGCAAACGGGGATTTTAATTCGTGCGTAATGCGAAGAAGATGTCTTGTTTTTTCTCTCTGGATCTCTAAAAGACGTTTATTGGTTTTAACCAGTTCAAATTCTCTCTCAAGAACCATTTTCGATAGATATGACGCAAGATACCAAACTATGAACCAAATTCCTAACGAAGACATAACATTAATAATGGTTATAGTTACATTATTTTCAATTTGAATCCGCAAGCTTCTGTCGATATACATGCCAGCTGAGGGAATTATTCCGTATTTTTCAACACATACACATGCCACATAGAGAATACCTGCTAAAATAGTTACAATAAGGCTTTGTTTGCTTGAGAAAAAAATACAGGCTAAAACAATATGGAAAAGATATGTAAACGGTATAAATGTCTCCAAACTTCCTGAATAATGGATAACACCGGTTAGGATTATCAGATCAATGATTACTTGAGCCCATATATTATTCATGATACTGTCGTAAGTTTCGGCTCTTTTCATCTGCATAATATGCTTCAGATATGCAATATTTATGATAATTAACATCCCTGCAGTAACAATAGCCCACGAAGTTTGAGGGTGAAGTCCAAAGAATTGAATACTGTCGGGGAAAAATCCGAGTATTCCAAATATGGTTAATAGTCCAATCACAATCCAGCGCAAATGGCAAAACCACAACGCATATTTCATCAATATGGGTAAAGGGAGTTGTGTAAATACTCTTTTTTGAGTATCTTTTTGAGACAAGTTCACTTCAGGTATTACCGATAATTCATAAACATTCATTTTTGTTTCAGCCTTTAATAACATTGAACATTCCATATATTTAGAGTATAGTATTCGATAATCCTATTATGGATGTTCTTTATCATTAAAAAATTTTCTGTTTCTCGTCGGTAAAATTTAACATAATACTTTTATTTCTAAGTTATTACGGTCGAAAGACCATTGGAGATCACTTTTAATAAACTCTTTAAGGCCTTTACGGTTCCGGGGCCATTCGTTGAGACAATCAAGAGCAGAAATGCATAGCTCCACTATTTTTTTATTAATTCTTTGTGGTGTCTCCATAGACTGTGGAAGTGTGAATTTCCCGCGCCGCAGGTCACTTCCAAGGGTTTTACCGTAACGTTGTTCATCACCGATAATATCGATAAGATCATCGGCGAGTTGATATGCAGTGCCGATAAGGTATCCTGACTCCTCAAGGGCTGCTGAGAGAGCGCTATTGTCACCCCCGCAGACTAATCCAACAAAAGCGAAAAGCGGTCCGGTTTTCCCACGACTAAGCCTCATGCAGGTGGTTTCATCCAATTGTCTTCTTCGCAAAACCAACTCTTGCTCGATCTCTGCCTGGCAGACCTCTCTGACTTTTGTTATGAAAATTTCTGTATAACGACCCTTCTGAGTTTTCTGAATCATATCCATCGCCTCGCACAAAAGCAGGTCGCCTGTCAGAACAGCCTGCGAAGGGTTTGTGGCTTTCCAAAACGTTTGGACTCCCCTTCTTATCTGGCCATTGTCAATAACATCGTCATGCAACAAGCTTGCAGTATGAACCAGTTCGACCGCTGCACATGCCCTCACCAGCGTTTCACTGTTGACAGATATCTTATCATACGATGCCAGTCGATCAGCCAGACGTGTGCGCAGCATTTTACCTGGCATAAGAGATTCTCGAGTAATTTCACAACCAAAAGAGTAAATTACTTTTTCGGTCCGTGTCAAAAGAAAATCTCTAACCAGTGAAACGAATTCATTTAATGATGTTATTTTAGCTGTCATTTTTCTGTTAAATTAAGTTTCATGTTGACAAACACGTTATCATAAAGAGCAAACACTTTTTTCACTGCAAAACAAGCACAATCGGAAGATATAGTTGCCCCGCTGATGGCGCGGATATCTTTACTAATTCCTTCCCCACTTTTTACGCTGATAGGATCTGAACTCACTTTGCCAAAAAACTGTTTTAAAAAAATTCTGATGTGCTATCGGACGACCTAGTTTCTCTTTATAAGACATTACAGCTAAATTAATAAAGTTTCCCTGTATTTGCATCTATATGCTATGATAAATTCAACCGGTCCCCATTTCCCCGGGTGTTCCTCGATAATTGCCATTCGGACTACCATGTTGTTTTTCATGCCAATGTAAAAATCATATGCAGTCGTTTCGGCGACATTTTCAGATTGTGATCCTTTCTGGTAATGAACAAGGGAACCGCCCAATCTTTCTTTAATGTTTGCGATTTCCTAATCCGTCAAAATATGATTTGTGTTTTTCACTTCTTATCTGTTGTCGCACAATCGATAGTTTCGAGATACGCTCGTCCCATGTTTTTTCCGTCTGTTTCAAAAGCGGCGGCAACCAGAGACTTGTCCTCAACACCGCGACCACGCTTGCCCGGGCGACGACCTCCGACAAAGGTTTCGTCAACCTCCACCTCGCTGGTAAGAGGGAACATCTGTGATGAGGCCCTAATTGACCGGATTTTATGTAACAGGAGCCATGCCGTCTGGTAGGATCGTATGTCGAATTTACGTTTCAATTCCATAGCGAACATATCTTTCTTCGATGTAGCAACCAGATAGACCGACCAGGAAAGCGTCAAAAGTGGATGACGCAGGCGATGAAAAACTGTTCCGGCAGTAACAGACGTTTGATGTCGGCACGCCGTGCATTGAAAACGGCGTTGTTTTTCAATGAAATATGCCATTGATTATTGCATTTCGGATATCAAAATCCGTCAGGCCAACGCTTTTCAACAAGATACTGAAAACATTCAACTTCTGACGGAAAACGATTGAGAAATTCATATAAATTCATATAAGGAAAGAACCGGTTTCAACCGGATAAAATTATATTAAACTAAGTGTTATAAAATATTATACGCTCTTTTTTGCTCTTCATTAAAACTGTTTTTAGTTTATTTTTTCATCGATAAAAAGTTCTTTAATAGACTCAACAAGCCGGTCTCGCACTTCTCCCGATTCGGAAGTTCTCATTGTGATAGTAGGATTGTGAAGGATTTTTCTCACAATACGGCGGGTTACAAGATTAATAGCCTCATAGGTTTCAGCACTCACTCTATTGTTGATTATTTTGAGTTCTTCCAGACGAATATTTTCGCATTTTTTGCGAAGATTATTGATTACTGGAATAACCTCGCGCTCCTCAAGCCATGTGCAGTAATCATCAATCTTTTCCCCGATAATTTCTTTTGCCTTCACGGCCTCGGTTTTTCTTCGATCACGGTTTCCCACTGTCACATCCTCGAGATTATCAATGTTAAATAAATGAGTGTTTTTTATTTCAGCCACATCAGGTTCAATATTCCTCGGAACACCAAGATCGATAAGGACAAGTGGATTCCCATTACGATGTTTGATATTCTTAATCAGAAGATTTTTTGTAATTAACGGAAGCCTTGAAGCAGCGGAGGTGATAATTATATCCACGTTGTCGAATATTTCAGCCATACTCTCAAATGGTATGATTTTCCCTGACAATTCTTCAGCCAATTCATTTGCGCGTTCGGATGTTCTGTTTGTTATGTAGAGTTCTTTAATACCGTTATCAACCAGTTGTTTTGCACATATTTTCCCGATTTTGCCGGCTCCGACCAGAAGAACTTTCCGTTTTTCGAGCCCGCCAAAAATCTTTTTCCCTAACAAAACTGCTGCTGAACTGACAGAAACGATACCTTCGCTGATTGAAGTTTTGTTTCTTATCAGCTTTCCAACCTGAAATGCCTGATGGAAAAGCCGGTTAAGAACCGAACCTGTGCATCCGGTTTCACAGGCTTTAGCATATGAATATTTTATCTGTCCGAATATTTGCGTTTCACCCAGTATCATTGACTCAAGACCGCTTGTTACATTAAAGAGATGTTCTATAACCTTATTCCCTGTATAGAAGAAAAAGTGCCTGAGAAAAGCTTCCTCCATACCCGATACCTCGAGGATGTAGCGATTTATTTCCTCACGTACTTCATCAGGCGGTTTGCAGATAAATGCATAAATTTCCGTACGGTTGCAGGTCGAAACAACCACGCATTCGCGTATACCGTTTAAATTATGGATCTCTTTCAGTGCCGCAGAGATACTTTCTTTGTTGAACGAAAACCTTTCGCGAATTTCAACCGGTGCGGTTTTATATGAAATCCCTATAAGGATAAAGTTTTCTTTGCGCAATCTAACCATATTTCAAATTTCCTGTAATATCTGACACTTGGTCATTTTTTTAGCGGGTGAGGAACCGAAAGATTATATACGGCTCCTCAACCCGTATAAAACAAACATCAACAAAATTATGTGTACCTGTTTGCTTACCTTAGAGATACACATCCCTTTTTAAAAGGGTAGTCAAGAGTTATTTAAGCGATTCAATGGAGTTCGTCAGCAACGCTTTCACATATTTAGGATTGTGAACTCCATCGCTCCTGTCCTCCAAACACATCTGGTAATTCATCCTTGCACCAGCAACGTCTGAAGAATAGGTTCCGGTGACAGCACTGCCGCCTTCTTCTGTCATTATACCTGCTGTAATGAGTAGTGCCGCAAGTTCTGAAAGCAACTCCTCGACTTCCGTTTGAGCATCATTTAAATCAAACGACTCGAGATCAGCATGACACGACACGCAGCCTGCTACATTAGGTTCAATTGTACCATGATAATCATACCCCGTCTTCATGGTATGTCCGCCGGCCTGAACACCGTACGGTGTCGCCATGTGGCAGGTCGGGCAGCCATCGGTTATCATGGTCGTATGCGCTGAATTCGTATACGACTCAGGGCCGCTGACTTCGTAAGCGCCGAAACCGGCCAGAATATTACCCTGCGGGCCGTGATGTGCCCCGAAGCGTGATGAAGTTACTTCATAATCACCACCGCCTACCGCAAGCGTGTAACCATAATCTCTCGCCTGATGACAGGTAGCACAAAGACTGCCCTTGCCAAAGTCTACGGTTGTTGAAGCACCCATCATACTGCTTACCATGTCAATAGAACCAGTAACAACCACGTCATAATCTGTCTCGTCATAATTAGTATGGATGTTATGGCAGGTACGGCAATTGGGTTGCGTAGGATTCACGATACCTGTAACTTCTTTACCGGCAACGTGCTGCCTGAATCCTTCACTTGTATGACATAGAGCACAACTCGCTGATCCACCTCGTTCAGAATTGCCAGCTGTTGCATGAGTCGATGCCTGATATTGGCTCTGTCTGGCAAGAAGTTCAGTAGAAACGCTGTGACAGGTTCCACATAAGCCCGTTCCATCGGCGCCATCTTCTCCTGTCGGTCCTTGCTCTCCTTCACATCCGAGAAACAATGAAACGACACAAACCAGGAAAACCCAGGCGAACACAATTGAGATAGCTTTTGTTTTTTTCATTAGCTTCCCCTTTCGTTAAAAGATTAATAAAATTGAGACAGTTTTTGTTTTTTTCAATAGTTTCCCCTTACATTTAAAGATTGAACTAAATTTTTTATGAACGTTTTTATGCAGGAAAATTGTGTGCCATTGTTCTAATAGGAAGTTTCACATCGTAATGCTGCACAATCGCTTCCTGAACGGCTTTCCGTGTCCTCAGTGCAAACGGTAGTTTCAAATGATCGGGCGTTTTATCCACGAGCATATGCTGAATACTCCTTTCCTGCTCGCGGTCAAGTCTCCGCTTTTGCACATGACGACGACCCCGCTTCTTTACTTTCAGGCCATTCATGCCTTCTCGACGATAGCTTATCCACCAACGCACTACTGATGTGCGGGATACCTAAATTATGCTACATATTTACTCGCCGGCTTAATAGTATTTCTTTATGGACAAGATATAACTTTGGGTGAAAAATATTCAGCCAAAATACATATCTAACACTTTAGTATTTATTAAGTAATGAGTCACATTGTGAAAATATTCACATGCAAAGATATATAAATACTTACTGGTTTCGACTATTTTCGGAAAAATATATGTTGTGTGGTCACTCAAGTCAAGACATTATTTACTTTTTTTCATTCAAATAATGCGTCCCCGATAAAACATTATTAATTATTAGTATGTCGATTATATATGTGATATTATGCTTCAAAACTTATATTATGGAAAAAGAAGGACCCCCACTTTAATTTCCCCCTAACAGGGGGGATACCGAAGGCAGGGGGATTCAAAAAGTACTCATTGTGATAAAAAAATGCAACTTGTTTAATTGCCGGAATAATAGTTCTCATCCGGAAATTGCCAATTTTGAGGCATGAAAGATACGAAATCCATTTTGCGAAAGTGGTGCAGATAAAGACCATGTTCGCTTTCTGATTCAAAGTCTACCTAAGTCGTTTTACACATCAAAAATCTTACCCGGATTCAGGATGTTATTGGGGTCAACAGCACGTTTGATCTTTCGCATAAACTCAAGCTCAGCTTCTGTTGAAAATATTGGCATAAACTTTTTGCGTTTATGGCCAATACCGTGCTCACCAGAAATTGTCCCGCCAAGATTTTTTGCGGCTATATACAAATCTTTTTGTACACGAGGAAGTTTTCTATTCCAATCCCCATCAGTATTTTTTGGATTTTTTACAATATTTGTATGTAAATTGCCATCCCCAGCATGACCATGGATCACAATCTGCATGTTATGTTTTTTTGATATTTTTTCGATTTCAGATATAAGGTCGGGGATTTGCGCTATAGGGACAACAATATCTTCGATACTTTCATAGCGGTTGTAATTTCTCCTGGCCTCCCCAAGATTGCGTCGAATTCTCCATAATCTCTCCTGAGTTGTGTAATTATCGGCAACATACACTTCCTGAGCTCCATTATCCATACATAAGTTTCCAATAGTATCATATTCTTTTTCGACCACCTGTTCATCGCTCCCATCAACTTCAATAAGCAACATGGCACCAGAGTTTTCGTAAGGTATATTTTCGTTAAGATACTTGCACGCGTAATGTATACTTATATAATCCATAAACTCAATAGTGGTAGGAATAATGCCGCACTGTGTCATGATTTTTGGGACGATCTCAATGGCACTCTTAACATCAGGAAAAAGAACAAATAAATCAACCTTTGCTTTTGGAAGTGGAAGAAGCTTGATAATTACTTTGGTTATGATTCCAAGAGTCCCTTCGGAACCAACCAGGAATGATCTCAGGTTGTAGCCGGTAACATCTTTTACCCTCTTCCCACCTACCTCGACTATTTCTCCGGTTGGCGTAACAAATTCCAAACCAATTATGTACCGTTCGGTTACCCCATATTTTACTGCTTTACCTCCACCTGCGTTTTCAGCAACATTACCACCGATAAAACAGGTTTCAACACTCATAGGATAACCGGCAAAGTAAAGTCCCCTATTTTTTACTTTTTCATTTAATTCATTTGTTACAACGCCGGGTTCTACAACTGCCATCATATTCTGCTCATCTATCTCAATAATCTTATTCATTCTTTCAACAGATAACACAACACCACCAAATATGGGAACTGCTCCTCCGGAAAGACCACTGCCCGCTCCCCGAGGTGTTACAGGAAATAACTTATCATTTGCAAGTTTAACAATTTCAGCGATTTCTCCGACAGTTTTCGGTTTAATAACTACTTCTGGCATGTGTGCATATTTTTCTTCGGGTATTTCATCATGGGAATACGGTTCCTTCTTTTCTTTGTCGGTAATGACAAATTGATCCCCAACGATATCTCTAAGCCTTTTAAGAACAACCTGATCTATCTTATTATATTGGATTTTTACCATTTTATTATCCTTTTTTTCTTTTATCAATATCATTGATTCGCTTCGATATTACATCAAAATAATTGTCTATTTTTCAAATGAATGCAACCTTTTTCTGATATCAGCCAATTATGGGTAATGTTTTGCATGTTTAGATTACACTGGTTACTAATTTTTCTTACAATCAAATCATCTGCTGAGAGTTTCCAGAGCAATACGGTCACTGCGATAAGTCAGAGTAACGACACGGACGTCCTCGCCATGGATATGGGTTTTGATCGGGCTCTCATATGTGATGTCAAACGACTACATAAAACTTTACGAATAAATATACGCTATTACTTACAGCTCAACCATAACTTATATGAGTGTAAAAAAGGTGGATGGTCAGCTAATTATTTTTCTTGACAATGAGGTATTCTTCTATTTATAATTATCGGATTATAATTATCGGAAATGTTTTAAGAGATATCCGGAAGATTTTGAGGAAAGTTTTAGCTCGATTAATTAATAAACTTTGTTTTTTCGTGCAAAGAAACTAAGTCAAAAATAAAATAAATAATTATTTATCAATTAATTACAAGAAGAATATTTAATGGTTGTGTTTGTATCAAGATTATTCAAAAAATTCTTTATTTGCATGAATCTGCCAAATCTTCGGATATCTGCTTTCTATTCAAAATTTGTGAATTCAGGTTAGATAATAAGTTTTTTTATTTAATAGTGTGATAAATTTCACAGGTAGAGAATTTGATAAGGAATATGAAAAAGATTGCGGAAGCAACTATTGTTAGGTTATCAATTTACAACCGCACTCTTCATAAGCTGGAAAGAGAAGGAGTGGAAATTATTTCCTCATTTGAAATGGGGGATAAAATTGGGTTTAGTGCAGCTCAGATACGAAAGGATTTGTCCTTTTTTGGTGATTTTGGTGAGACAGGAAAAGGTTATTATGTGAGGGATTTAATAAATGCTATTTCACGAATCTTAGGAGTTGATAGGAAGTGGGATGTGGTATTAGTAGGTGCAGGTAATTTGGGGGCGGCTTTGTTTTATTATCCAGAATTTGGAGACCGGGGATTTAATATTGTAGTTGTTTTTGATAATGATCTTCGCAAGATTGGAAAGAGATTGGAGAATATTGTTATACAGGATATATCTGAATTACCTAAAACAGTTAAGGAACTTAACATAAGAATTGGGATTATTACTGTACCCGCACAAGTTTCTCAAGGGATTGCTAATTTGCTTACCTCTTCCGGGGTAAGGGCAATCTTAAACTTTGCTCCGTCCGTGATTACTGTTCCCGAAGGTATGGAACTACGCAATGTCGGCCCTTGCACGAAATTAGAAAGTCTCACTTACTTCTTAACCAATGATGCAAAGGTGAGGACTGATGTTTTTATGAAAACAGAGAATAGCAGCGGATATTGAGGATATAGTATATGGGAATTTTTACTAAAACGAAATTTCAGGGCGGATATAAATTCAAAAACTTTGAAGGCGCAGCCAAACCGGTTTTGCATGAAATGCCCGTGCCTGAAAAAATTGATATCCCCCTTTCAGATATTTTTTCGGATACTTTTGTACTTGCAGTCAGAGAGGGCGATACACTGCGTGCCGGGGATAGAATCATCAAATCGAACAACGATTCAAAAGTTTCGCTTATTTCTCCTGTCAACGGTACTGTTTCAAAAGTCAACTCAGATAGAATTATTATTGCATCCGATGGGTCTTCAAATATTAACCCTTTAAATGGCCATAAAGAAAACCCCTGGCATTTGGACCGTTCTGAAGTTTTCGATATTTTCTGTGAAACAGGATGCTCATTATTGTGCAGCAACCAATTTACTTCAGTAAGCGACTGCGATAAAATCAAATATATTATTATTAATGCGGTTCATAACTCTCCCTTGAACCAGTCATGGATGCCTGATATAATCGGAAACAGCGTTATTTTTTCACATGGTCTGAGAACCGTGAACGCATTATTCCCCGAGGCAGAAACAGTTATTGCGATAAACAACAGGAACAGAAAGTACTTTGATGCTCCCGAAATAAAAGAGCATGCAAAAATCAAAATCATGTCGGACCGTTATCCCCAGGAACATCCCGAACTTCTTTCGAGGGATACGGTGAATAGAGGGCTCGTTTCCACGGATGGTGAAAGTGATGATTCAATCCTTATAATGCACTTTTCCGATGTTGTTCACATTGCCGAAGTCATGACACAGGGACGCCCCTTAGTTGACAGGATTCTTATGATCGCCGGTCCCGGAGTTTCCGAACCCGGGTGGTACCGCGTTCGAATTGGAACGACCCTTGAAGAAATAAAAAAGCAGCTTTTAAAAAGCGATATTAATAGCCCCTGGAGAATAATAAGGGGGAATCCGCTTTTAGGCGAAGGATTACAATCGCTTGATACATCAATTCTGCCTTCCGACAGTGAAATATCAGTAATCCGCGAACATGCGACCAGGGAATTATTCAGTTTCATGCGGCCAGGATTCGCTGCTGACAGCTATACAAAATTCACTGTTGCGGAACTTATTCCTCTGTTTACCAAGAAGCTTGAAACAAATCTTCATGGCGGTGTTCGCCCTTGCGTACAGTGCAATTACTGCGATCAAGTCTGTCCGGTAGATATATATCCTTTTCTGATATGGAAGCATGTAAAGGTGAATGAGATTGAGGAGAGTTTCCGGTTCAGGCCTTATAAATGTATTGAATGTGGGTTGTGCGATTATGTATGTCCATCAAAGATTGATATTTTACAATCAGTTATAAATGCCAAAGATGAGTATCGGAAGCTGAGGAGTGCTGATGAACTTTCTGATTGATCGTTTCAGGGAAATAATCGAATACTATGACGAGAAGTTTGAACACACAAAGTTCAGACCCGCAATGGATACCGTGTCAACATTCTTTTTCTCCCTCAAAACGGTTACACCGCTTTCAGGTCCTCATATCAGGGATAGTTCAGATCTTAAACGTTACATGTTACCTGTAATGTTTGCTGCCGCACCGACAGTGTTGGCATCCATTTACTTTTTCGGATGGCGATCTCTTGCTGTCCTGATTTTGAGTTATGTTGTCGGGATTTTCATTGAACTTGGCTTTGCGATACACAATAATGATGAAGTAACTGAAGGTATGTTTGTCACCTGCATGCTCTACCCCATGATACTACCACCGACAATACCGTTCTGGATGGCTGCTGTCGGCATAGCGGTGGGCATTATCATTGGTAAAGAAGTATTTGGAGGAACAGGTAAAAACATATTTAATCCGGCAATTGTCGGGAGAGTATTCCTCGCGGTCACATTTCCCGTTGAAATGGCATCGAAATGGGTTACGCCGTACAACGGACTTATGGGAGGACTCGTACACTGGGGGAAATCCGGAGATGCGGTGACTGCTGCATCACCTCTTATCGATTTCAAAGGCGGTGAGACGGCAGCCAGATTATTTGACATGTTTATTGGAAATACGAGCGGTTCACTGGGAGAAACCTCAGCAATTCTCATTATTCTTGGCGGTATATTTCTTATTTTTACACGGGTCAGTAACTGGCGACTTCCGCTTTCAACCATACTGTCCGCTATAATATTAGCAGCAATTATGAATGCTGCAAATCCCGAAGAATTTGCTTCGCCACTCTATCATCTGGCCGGTGGAGGCCTTCTTTTCGGAGCGTTTTTCATGGTCACCGATCCTGTCACAAGCCCGTTCACTAATATCGGAAAATGGATTTACGGGATATTGATTGGCATCATAATCATTGTTATTAGGAATATGTCGGGTTATCCAGAAGGTACGATGTTTGCCATATTGCTTATGAATATATTTTCACCTATAATCGATGATGCCGTTTTGGCGTTTAAATTCAGAAAGGCAGGTGAATGATGAACAGCCGCGCATGGATGATAGGATTGCTGATTATCATGGCTATCGTGTGCTCATCATCGCTTGCACTGGTGAATAACATTACTTCCCCGATTATAGAAAAAAATAATGAAATCAAGTATATGCGGACAGTTTTGGATGTATTTGATTTGCCTTATGACAGCGAAAACGACGATTCGATTATAGGTAATTTCGAAAAAAACATCGAGGATATAGAAGAACAGGGATTAGTGATGTTTAAAGAAATTGAAACAGGCAGCATTGCTGTTTCTGTCGAAGGGGGCGGTTTTCAGGGGAATATTTCCATTGTAGTTGCTCTCGATAGTGATACAATTAAAGGTTTTAAGGTTGTGGCTCAGGAGGAAACACCAGGGCTTGGCGGACGGATCTCGGAAGAAGGTTTTCAGAATTCGTTTGTCGGCAAGAAGGTTTCCGGAGGTATCCGCATGACACGGTCGGGAAATGCGGGGACAGACGAATTTGATGCGATTGCAGGTGCAACCGAAACATCCCGTGCCGTTGAGAAGATTTTGAACAGCGGTTTCGAAAGGTATTTTGAAGTTGTTAAAAAATAAATTGCAGAGTTACAGAGTGGCAGGGTGAAAATAAGAGGGACAGAGCATAAGGTATAAAGTAGAAGTAAAGACTTGCATTTTGAATTAAAACACGGAATTTAACATGAGTATATTTCAAACAAGAGAATGGAAAATATTTTACGATGGTTTTTGGACTAACAATGCCAGTTTCCGTATGATGCTCGGATTGTGTTCCACACTGGCTGTGACCAACAGCGTTCGCAACTCGTTTGCCATGTCGATAGGTGTCGTATTTGTAGCGGTAGCGACTTCGACCATAGTCAGTATCATAAGAAAAATTATTCCGTCGCGTATCCGTCTGGCGGTTTTTATGATGATAATCTCAACATTTACTATTGTCGTAGACCAAGTATTGAAAGCATATTACCCCGATATTTCAGGTTCTCTCGGCCCCTATGTAGGCCTTATCATCACTAACTGCTTGGTAATGGGGCGCGCCGAAGCCTTTGCTATCTCGAATCCCGTATACCCGTCCATCATCGATGCTTTGGGTGTTTCGGGCGGATATGGATTCTCGCTGCTTCTTTTAGCAGCTATCAGGGAATTGCTCGGATTCGGTACTATTTTCGGTATCACTTTACTTGGTGACTGGTGGACACCCTGGCTTATCATGGTACTGCCGCCCGGTGCGTTTTTCGTTCTCGGCCTTTATATCTGGCTTCTCCGGTCTATTTCGAAAGAGGGAGCTTGATCAATGGAATTCGATTTAGTTAACCTGTTTGTCATTTTCTTCGCAAGTATGTTAACCCAGAATATAGTGTTGACATACTTTCTCGGAATATGCCCGTTTGTTGCGGTATCGAAAGAAGTCCCGATTGCTTTCGGTATGGGAATGGCAGTCAGCTTCGTAATGGTCATGACCATAGGATTCAACTGGCCGCTTTATCATCTGATACTTGTTCCGCTCAATGTCGAATATCTGGCGTTCATTGTTTTCATCATGGTCATTGCTACATTTGTGCAGATAGTTGAGATTTTTATAGACCGTTACTCACCTGTGCTTTATGTTTCGCTCGGAGTTTTCCTCCCGCTTATCACGGTGAATTGTGCGATACTGGGACTTTCACTTATATCGGTGCTGCGTGAATATAGTTATCCCCAGAGCATGGTTTTTGCTCTCGGGAGCGGTATCGGTTTTACACTTGCTATTGTAGCGATGGCTGGCATAAGGCAAAAACTTCAGTTCTCAAGTGTTCCCAAAGGCCTGCAGGGTCCGGGGATAACAATGATTATTGCAGGAATAATGGCCATGGCGTTTATGGGTTTTGCCGGCATAGTAAAATAGTAAACCTTTATTTCAGGATAGACTGCTTTGACATTATTGACACCTATATCAGTTCTTTCGATGGTAAGTCTCATTTTAGGGATTCTCCTCGTTTTGGCGGATAAGTTTCTTGCCGACTATGGCGAGTGTAAAATTAACATTTCCGGTGAAGACGAATTCACTATCCGTGGCGGAGACGTACTGCTTACATACCTTACCGCACATGGTATTAACGTACCTGCAGCCTGCGCCGGCAAAGCGAGCTGTGGGTACTGCAAGGTTAAGGTATTGAACGGAGACGGGCAGGTTTTGCCTACGGAGAAAGGATTTTTAACTCGTGATGACATTAAGGAGGGGATACGGCTTGCATGTCAGGTCAAGGTAAAGAGCGACATGGAGATTTTCATGCCCGACTTTATCGAGACTGTCAAAAACATAGTCGCAAATGAACTGTATGATCCGAGCCTGAATTGGCGGTTTAACATTTCAGACCGTGAAACTGCCGATACTGAGAAAAAGAAAGCGAAGAAAAAGAAAGCAAAGATAAAGAGTGAGCCTGAAGGTCTAGACAATATATATGAAATAATAAGGAGTAATAATGATTCCCGGGGCTCAATTATGCCGATTTTACAACAAATCAACAATGAATATAATTATTTGCCTGATTATGCTCTAAAATGTGTTTCTAATGAAATGAACATTCCATTAAGCGAGATTTTTCGTATTGCCACTTTTTATAATGTTTTCAGCCTGACTCCGAGGGGAAAAAATATAATAAAAGTGTGTTTGGGGACAGCATGTCATGTTAAGGGAGCACCTTTGGTTGTTGATGCGATTGAAAGAGAACTGGGTATCAGTCCGGGGCAGACAACGGAGGATTTGAATTTTACTCTTGAAACAGTTGCTTGTCTCGGATGCTGTGGTTTGGCTCCTGTAATTACTGTCGGCGAGAATATATATGGCAAAATAACCCAAAGTAAAATTCCAAAATTAATTAAAGAATATACTTAATACTTAATTGTAAAATAAGGTTCACCATGCCCAAAATAAAGATTGAGGATCTGGATAAAATAAGTGAAAGAATACGTAAAACTACTGTTTTACGTGAGGGTGCTGGAAGAGCAAAGATTACCGTTCACATGGGTACATGCGGGATATCGGCAGGAGCACGTCAAATAATGAGTACTTTAATTGACGAGATTGACAAAAGAGATATAAAAGATATTATTTTAACCACATCGGGCTGCGCTGGACTATGCAGCAAAGAACCGATGGCAACTGTAGAGTTGAGTGGAAAGGCTCCGGTCAAATATGTCGATTTAACACCTGAGAAAACAGTTAAAATTTTCACTGAACATGTACTCGGTGGTAAAATTGTAAACGAATATGCATTAGCAATAGGAAGTGAAAGAATATCCTAAAAAATGGAAAAGCACAGAACACATTTAATGCTATGTGCAGGGACTGCATGTGTATCAAATAAATCCTTCAGGATCAAAGAGGTTCTGGATGAAGAACTTGAGAAACATGGTCTTCAGGATGAAATTCTGGTTGTATTAACAGGTTGTAACGGATTTTGTGCAGTCGGGCCGGTCATGACAGTCAAACCCGATGGGATATTCTACCAGAATTTGAAAGAAGAGGATATTCCTCATTTGGTCGAGGAACACTTCTTAAAAGGAAGACCGGTCAAAAAGCTGATGTATACTATACCGGAAGAAAAAGAAGTCATTCCGATTATGATGGATATCGGCTTTTTTGCTCATCAGAAATTAATTGCTCTGAAAAACAGAGGGCTGATTGATCCTGAGAAAATCGATGAAAGCATTGCAAGAGACGGTTACAGAGCCATTGCCAAGGTTCTTACATCCAGCACTCCTGAAGAGGTAATACAGGAAATTAAAGTTTCCGGAATTAGGGGAAGGGGTGGCGCAGGTTTTCCGACTGGATTGAAATGGGAATTTTGCCGAAAATCAGAAGGTGAAACTAAATATTTAATCTGTAATGCCGATGAGGGTGATCCGGGTGCATTTATGGATCGAAGCATTATAGAATCAGATCCGCATCTGGTTCTGGAGGGAATGACCATCGGCGCTTATGCAATGGGAGCCAATGAAGGATATGTCTATATCAGAAATGAATATCCGCTGGCAATGAAAAGACTTGAAATAGCTATTAATCAAGCGCGTGATTACGGTTTCCTCGGGGATAACATTTTTGATACCGATTTCAGCTTTGATGTCCATATAAAAAAAGGTGCTGGAGCATTTGTCTGCGGAGAGGAAACCTCTTTAATGTCTGCTATTGAGGGAATTCCTCCCGAACCGAGACAACGACCACCGTTTCCAACTGAATCCGGCCTATACGGAAAACCCACCAATATTAATAATGTTGAGACATTGGCTACTATTCCGTCTATCATACTTAGAGGAGCCGAATGGTTCTCATCCATCGGGACGGAAAAGAGCAAAGGTACAAAAGTATTCTCGCTGGTAGGAAAGATAAATAATACCGGACTTGTCGAGGTGCCGATGGGTATTACCATGAGAGAAATTATTTATGATATTGGTGACGGTATTCCGAATGGAAAGAAATTCAAGGCTGTTCAGACCGGCGGTCCGTCAGGCGGTTGTATACCCGCTGAATTGTTAGACATTCAGGTTGATTATGAACGTCTGGCTGAGGCAGGTTCTATCATGGGATCTGGCGGGATGATTGTTATGGATGAAAATACCTGCATGGTTGATATTGCCAGATATTTTATTAAATTTACTAACGATGAATCCTGCGGTAAATGTTCGACATGCCGTGAAGGCTCGATGGCAATTTATACAATTCTCGAAAAAATATGTAGCGGGAAAGGCGAGAAAGAAGATTTAATTTTTTTAGAGGAACTTTGTCCGGTAATAATAGATGCTTCAATGTGCGGGTTGGGACAGACATTACCGAATCCGGTGCTCACCTCTATTCGATATTTCAGAGATGAATACGAAGAACACATACATGATAAAAAATGCCGTGCTGGTGTATGTAAGACATTAATAACATTTAGTATTGACAGTGAAAAATGTACGGGATGTACATTGTGTGCCAGGAACTGTCCCCAGACAGCTATTTCCGGGGAGAGAAAGACACCACACACAATAGATCAGGAAAAATGCATTAAATGCAGTGTCTGCCGTGATGTATGCAAATTCAAGGCGGTAGTTGTACAGTGAAAATAAAAGATATCCTGGTAGAACTCGAGGCGGAACAGGTATGGGCTACCAACTGTCCCGGCTATGAAAACTGTGAAGTAAACGCTTGTCATGCAAGCGATCAGATAAGCGATGTACTCACATTTCACGGCGAAGGCTCACTCCTTTTGACGGGATTGACAAATTCTCAGGTAATCAGGACCGCCGAGATTCTCGATTTTGTAGCTATATGCTTTGTCCGGGGCAAAATACCTCAGCCTGATACTATTAAATTGGCAGAAGTAAAAGGTATAATGATGTTTGCAACTCCTTATTCGATGTACACTGCATGCGGAAGACTCTATGCGAAGGGTATCCCTGCGGGGCGTCCTAAAAAGGGTGATGAATAATGAACAGTGAAATTACAAAGATCAACGAACTCATCCTTGAACTCCGTGTCGGCGATGTCATGAAAAAGGATCTTATCACTGTGACTCCATCTTCACCGATGAAAAATCTTCGGGAAATTCTGAGGGATAACCATATCTCCGGTACTCCCGTCGTCGAAGGGGAAGACCTTGTTGGAATAATCAGCATCGAAGATTTCATCAAGTGGTTGAGAAACGGTGAAACGGATGTATCAATTAAAATGCGGATGACCAGAGATGTAGTCACCATCTACGATGATGAAATGCTCATACAAGCGCTCACTAAATTAAACAAGTACGGATTTGGCAGACTCCCGGTAATATCCCGTGAGACCGGCAAACTCAAAGGTTTGATCACTAAAGGCAACATTCTCGAGGGACTGCTCATAAAACTTGATATAGATTACCGTCATGTCGAGAAAAAACAGGCTGTTTCAAACAGTTTGTTTGAAAACATTGTTGCCGATAAAAGCGCTTTGATTCTTGAATATATTGTTAACGATAAGGACATAAGCCGCGCAGGATCGACAGCGGTTGAACTGAAAACCACCCTGAAAAAGTTAGGGATATCTCCGAAAATTGCGAGATGTGTGGCGATTGCGACCTATGAGGCCGAGATGAACATTATTTTCTTTGCTAAAAGCGGGAAAATAAAAGCGAACATCGGAGCCGATTCTATTTGCATAAGCTTTAATGATCACGGTCCGGGGATACCGGATATCGAAAAGGCGATGAGCCAGGGGTATTCAACCGCTCCTGAATGGGTAAGAGAACTCGGATTTGGAGCCGGAATGGGCCTTAATAATATAAAGACATGCTCGGACTATATGAATATCAATTCTACAGTCGGGAAGGGAACACGACTGAATATCAAAATTAACCTCGAGTAATATCATGAGTTTGGCCGAAATTGCCCGTAAGCTTCAGTTTGATGTGATGTCAGGTGAGGAATCACTGACATGTGAGATTAGAGGTGGTTATGCCAGTGACCTTATCAGTGATGTGATAGCAAATGCTCAGGAAGGTGATTTGTGGGTGACACTTCAGACTCATCAGAATACAGTCGCCGTCGCGAGTATGAAAGATTTGGCTGGAATCGTTTTTGTCAATGGTCGTCAGCCTGATGAGGATACTCTCGAAAAAGCGAAGGAAGAAAATATTCCGCTAATGGTTAGCGATCTACCTTCATTCGAACTGATCGGCCGGCTTTATGAACTTGGTATTCGTGGAGTAAATGCTTGAGGACATTTTATGCTGATTTACACATACATACCTGCCTTTCACCCTGTGCTGAAAATGATATGTCACCCCCGGTGGTGGTGGAACAGGCGCACGCGAGCGGACTTGATATAATAGCAGTTTGTGATCATAATTCGGCTGACAATGTCGGGGCTGTAATCGGCGCTGCCGAAGATTCAGGGCTTTCGGTAATCGGAGGAATGGAGATAACATCGAGCGAGGAGGTTCACATACTGGGGCTCTTTCGAGATATAGCACTCCTCGGAAAAGCTCAGGAAGTTGTATACGATAACCTTCCCGGTGAAAATAATCCTGATTATTTCGGTGAGCAGTTATTAGCTGATAAATATGGTAATATAACAGGAAACATCAACAGGCTTCTGATTGGAGCCACTGTTCTTTCGCTTGAAGAAATCGTTTGTATGATCCACGAGTTTGGGGGAATAGCAATAGCATCTCATATCGACCGGCCGAGTTTCAGTGTTATCAGCCAGCTCGGATTCATTCCCGAGGTGCTTGAGCTGGACGGTGTCGAGATACATTCTGGTAAGCTAGAGGGACTACCGGAGAATATGCCGATTGTATTTTCATCGGATGCACACCGTCCGGAGGATATCGGCAACAGGCGCACACGGTTTCACATAGAAGTAGGAACACTCGATGAAATCAGACTGGCGCTACGAAATAAGGGATGTCGGGAAATCCATTCAGGACAATGAGAGATTTATCGCTTCATATTATTGATATTGCAGAAAATTCGATTCGTGCCGGGGCCGATCTGATTGAGATCATACTTGCCGAGGATGAGAAAAACGACAGGCTGACAGTTGAGGTTATCGATAACGGGAAAGGGATGAATCCCGAGATTCTTAAAAAGGCATCGGATCCGTTTTACTCCGGCAAAGACGGAAAAAGAATCGGGCTTGGATTGTCAATGCTTGCTCAGGCGGCACGAGAAGCCGATGGGGAAATGGAAATATCCTCTACTCCGGGGCAGGGGACAAAAGTGAAAGCTGTTTTCCGCAGTAGTCATCCAGACTTGAAACCTATTGGAGAAATGGCGGCAACTGTTCAGGCTCTTGTGGTAGGAAATTCAGAAATCGATTTTGTATTTGAATATAGAAGAGGATTGGAGATTACCCGTATAGACACACGAGAGATCAAGTGACAACGAGTAATATGATTATTGTTACAATCAACTCCCAGCAGTTTGAGGTTGAAGACGGAAAAAATCACTCTAAGCATAAGCTGTTTTATAGGGATTAATTATGGTAAACATAACAATAAATGAAAAAGAATTACAGGTTGAAGAGGGAAAAACCATTCTTGAGGTCGCTCAGGATGAGGGCATAGAGATTCCCACCTTATGTTACCACAAAGAATTGTCTTCATACGGCGCCTGTAGATTGTGTCTTGTTGAAATAACTGGTGGCGGAAAACCGGGACTTGTTGTGTCATGTCTTTCCAAAGTTGCCGATGACCTGATTATAAAGACTAATACTGAAAGAGTGATGAAGTCACGAAAGATTATTATCGAATTGCTTCTGGCTCGTTCCCCCAACTCAAAAATAATTCAGAAACTGGCTCAAGAATACGATGTTGGAAAACCGCGATTTCAGCCTGAAAACCAGGAAGAATGCATTCTTTGTGGACTTTGCATCCGTGTCTGTTCCGAAGTTGTCGGAAGATGTGCAATAAATTTCGCAAAAAGAGGTGTCGAAAGAAAAGTACAGACACCTTTTGAAGAAATTTCTGAACCATGTATCGGATGCGGTGCCTGTGCTTATCTCTGTCCAACCAATGTAATTAAAATTGAGTCGGCTGATTAGTTTTTAGACCGCATATCCAGATTGGCATGGCGCAGAGGACAAACCGCAAGTTCTCTTTGAGTTCCGTCTTTGTGATAGTAAGGCGTTGTAACTGTCGGATAGCGTTTTTTAACCAGGAAAATTATCAGGATTTATACTATATAGAAAAGAGAAAAAATATGGTCCTTATCGGCCTGCACCAATCCATTGAGTACCTGTTTCTGCACCTCTGTAGTTGGAGGGACGTTTAATAACGAGGGATTGGATCTCTTTGTTATAGAATTGGGAAATGACAGTTGTTATGTGGAGATTCTAACGGATAAAGGCAAGAAACTTATCGGAGGAGACACCCGATTCAAGAACTATCCTAACCCATTTTTTAATGTAAGGAACTATGAATAACTTTAAGGAAAAAATGCACGGAAAAGAGTTCATCATCACTTGTGAATTTGTTCCGGGGCGTGGAGGCGCAGGACGAAGTATTGAAGAAACGATAGAATTTGGGAAAAAGGTTGTATCTTCCAATCTACCAATCCATGCCATCAGTATTACCGATAATCCCGGGGGGAATCCGGCTATTAGTCCCGATGTCCTCGGGAAAGAGCTTCACGCAATGGGTATGGAGGTCCTGATTCATTTTGCATGTACCGATTGCAATAGAAATATGATTGAGTCAAGGGCTTATGCCCTGGCCAGAGATGGCATGAATAACCTATTGGTTGTTACTGGTGATTATCCTGTGAGTGGTTATAAGGGGATGGCCAAGCCAATCTTTGATCTCGACTCAGTGCAGGCGATCCGCTACCTGAAAGAAATGAATGAAGGCTTGGAAATTCCCGGTAGAAAGAAAGGGACTTTCGACAAGCTTCCTGAAACGGATTTCTTCGTTGGATGTGTTGTTTCACCATTTAAAAGAACTGAAGCTGAGTTGATGACCCAGTATTTCAAATTGGAGAAGAAGGTTCTGGCCGGGGCTAATTTCATTATTCCACAACTTGGGTATGATATAAGTAAATTCGCTGAGGTGTTGAAATATATGAAGTATAGAAACATAAACTTGCCAATCTTAGGGAATGTTTATGTCCTTAATAAAGCGGTAGCTCGTTTTATGAATAGAGGCAATGTGCCTGGTTGTGTGGTGACCGATGAACTGTTGGGGAAAATTGAAGAAGAAGCAAAAGCCTCTGATAAGGGTAAGGATGCGCGGCTGGATAGGGCTGCGCAGCTTATGGCGATATTTAGAGGATTGAAGTTTAATGGAGTCCATATCGGTGGTTTTGGCCTGAGATTCGAGGATTTTGAGCATATTATTAAACGATCTGAAGAAATGATGGATGATTGGCGTGAATATATCCATAATTTCCATTATAAGCAAGAAGATGAATACTATTATTTCCCTGATGATCCGGAATTGACCTTTGAGGAAGAAAAACTTGTCCCAGTGGAAGTATCGGGAAAAAGGAGAAAGTCTTTGCATTTCGATATGAGCAGAGTTTTCCACCGCGTTGTCTTTACTGAAGGGGTGTTGGGATGCAGATTTGCCCGGCTTATCTATAGCGCGCTCGATAAGCGGAAATTAGCAGGGTGGTTGTGCTACTTCTATGAGAGGCAAGTGAAGAGGTTACTTTTCGATTGCCAGGAATGTGGAGACTGTGCCCTTTTTGACTTAGCTTTTTTGTGCCCTATGTCAAAATGCGCTAAATTTCAAAGAAATGGCCCTTGTGGCGGCAGTAGAAATGGTATGTGTGAGGCCGACGATACAAAAAGGTGCGTATGGACATTAGTTTATGATCGGTTCTCTTCCACCGATAATCTGGATTATCTCCGCAAGGAATATGTTCCTCCCGTAGATTGTTCCTTATCGTTGACTTCTTCCTGGGCGAATTTTTTCTTAGGGAGAGATCATACCAGTAAAAAAATTACAAGTAGTGAGGGGGGAAAGTAAATGAACAAAATACTTGTCATTGATAATAACTCTATCTTTGTGAACTCAGTAAAACCACATTCGAAGCGAATTCTTACAGGGTAGTTACTTCATAGAACGGAGCAGAAGGTCTCGAAAACGTAAGGTGAGAAAAACCCTGAAAACTCAGCCGATCTATAAGAACATCTTCAAGAGCCTGATAGCTAATCTTCAAATACTGGAGTACAGGATATTTCATAGCGATGATAATGGGAATACTTAGCCTTCCACGCTTCGAATCTTTATACATCCTTATTACATATAGACATCTATATAGCCCTTCTATTCCTAAACTTGAGAAGATAAATAGCCAAATAATTTGCTTACAACTTGCAATAATCATCCTTATAGAAAGAAGTGACATAAGATAAGCAGGATTAGAATAAGTCCTGAAGTTTATATAGAGCAAGGTTTAAGTCGGTTAGAAATTTATTTCCAATTGATATTAAGGAATGTGAATATGAAGATATAACTAAACCTGGGAAGAATTTAGATAATGAATCTTAATTGGTATACATACCTTTTTTCTTACTATGCAAAGAGTCGCCTCTTTAATATTAAAAGACCTGTTTTGGCAGGGGTAAAGATCACCAATGCCTGTAATCTTAAATGTAGACATTGCCCATTTTGGAGAATGGAAGAGAAGAGTCTCTCTTTTTCACAAGTAAAAGAATCTTTTAAGAACCTTTATGATATTGGTATTAGATTATTGATTATTGAAGGTGGCGAGCCATTTTTATGGAAAGATGACGGCTATGATATCAGAAATATTGTGAAAGAAGCAAGGGAATTTTTCTTTAGTGTAGGAATAACTACAAATGGAACATTTCCTTTGGAGGTTGATTCTGATATTATCTGGATAAGTATCGATGGCCTGAAGAAAACTCACGATCTCATTCGGGGTGAGACTTTCGAGAAAATTATAGCTAATATAGAAGCATCTTCACACGAAAAAATTTATGCCCATATAACGATTAACTCTCTCAATTGGAAAGAGGTGCCGGATCTGGTGGCATTTCTTTCATCCAAGGTGAAAGGGATAACGATCCAGTTTCATTATCTATATAATGGATTAGAGGATAAGCTATTTCTCCCCCATAGTGAACGAAAGAAGATTTTAGATAATCTTATTAATATGAAAAGGAATGGTTTCCCTATCGCCAACTCTTGCGCTTGTCTACAGGCACTGAAGGATAATCGATGGAAATGCCATTCGTGGATGATTGCCAGCGTTGGATCCGATAGTAAGATTACTCAGGGTTGTTATGTCAAAAACAGGGGAGAAATTTCCTGCGAAAGATGTGGATTTTCCGCTCATACAGAGATATCTTTGGCTTACAGCGGAGTAATTGAGTCACTCCGAGTTGGGAATAAAATATTTGACCCGAAGAAAAGGAAGCAAACCTATGCCCAAAGTTGACTTAATTCTCCTTCATGCCCCAAGTGTTTATGACTTTCGAAAAAAGGCAATTATATATGGCCCAATAAGTGATGTCGTACCCTCAACGCAGATATTCGAAATGTACCCGATTGGTTTCATGACCATACTGGAATATCTCCAGAGGCATGGCTATTTAGTGCGGATTATTAATGTTGCTCTCAAGATGTTGCGAAATCCACGATTCGATGCGGAAAAATTGATCAGGTCATTAAATCCTGCAGCATTTGGTCTGGATTTACACTGGATGGTCCATGCACAGGGCAGCCTGGAATTGGCAAGCATAGTGAAAAAATATCATCCTGAAACTCCTGTCATCTTCGGAGGTCTTTCCGCCTCATATTATCATGAGGAACTCGTCCTTTATCCACAAGTGGATTACGTTATCCGGGGCGATTCGGCAGAAGAACCCCTTCGTCAGCTCCTCTCGGCAATCAAAGAGAAAAGGTCTCCCGAAGATGTGCCCAACCTCACCTGGAAAAATAGTAATCAGGTTCGGATAAATGAACTATCCTATGTGCCCTCGGATTTAAACAGCATCGCTTTCGACTACCGCAAGATTATGCGATCAAGCACTCGACATTTTGACATAGTTGGTCATATGCCTTTCAGGGATTGGCTCGATTATCCCATTCTAGCTGCTCTTTCCTGCCGGGGATGTGTTCATAACTGTATAATCTGCGGCGGGTCGGCTTCTGCGCATCGACGCATCTGTGGAAGAAGCTCGCCTGCATACCGGAGTGCCGAGTTAGTAGCTCAAGATATCGTCTTGATTTCACAATATATCAGAGCCCCTATTTTTCTCTTGGGGGATATTCTGCAAGCTGGCCCTGAATACGCCCGGGATTTATTAAGTAAGTTTAAGGGGAAAAATATCAAAAATCATATAGCCTTTGAGTTTTTCTCTCCTCCTTCAAGGCAATTTCTGGAGATGGTGGCGGAGACTATCCCTAACTTCAATATGCAGATATCTCCGGAATCACATGATGAAGATATCCGCAGGACTTTTGGGAGGGCCTTTAATAACGATTCTCTTGAAAGAAGTATCAAGGATGCCCTTGAATTAGGGTGTAAACGAGTAGACGTGTTTTTTATGATCGGTCTGTCCGGGCAGACTTCCCAATCAGTAATGGAAACGATCAGATACTGTGAAGAGTTGCTGGAGAAATATGGTCGAGACGGCAGCGGTAAGATTCATCCTTATATCTCTCCCTTGGCGCCGTTTCTAGATCCGGGGAGTAGGGCATTTGAAGACCCTGAAAAATACGGTTACAGATTATTCTACAAAACTTTGGAGGAACATCGGCAGGCTCTTTTACAACCGAGTTGGAAATATTTACTCAACTACGAGACAGAATGGATGAGTCGTGATGAGTTAGTTGCCTCTACATACGAAGCTGCCCTTGAACTTAATCGGTTAAAGGCTAGATATGGTTTAATAAAACTAAAGGAAGCAGAAAAGATAGAGTTTCGAATCGAAGAGGAAAAAGAGCTTATCTGGCGGATTGATGAGATTGTTTCAATCAAAGACAAAAAGCTACAAGAAAAAAAGATAGAAAAACTAAGAAACCAGTTCAATCAACTGAGTAATTCAACTATTTGTAGAAAGGAAGAGTTAAGGTGGCCGGTAAGATTAGTTAGATTTAACCTAATCAAGGTTATTCGGGAAGCCTTTTTAAATTAATTTTATTTAAAAAAAGTTGTAGATATCTTTGGTGTACCCCGTCAGAATAATGAGACGGTAAAGAAGTGGCTCTGTCAGTATTTTTGTGTAAATGGTTAATTGTTAGTAGTTGTTGTTTACTCCTCACCCCCTCATGAGGGGGTGCATTATTGTAATATAATTATATAGGAACTCTCCCTTAGAAGCGAATCGAAAATTGATACATTGTCAAGAGCCAGTTTCTAATAGGCATCGTCCATTTCTTCTTAATATTCTTTAATGCCATATAAAGTAATTTAATTGCAGCTTCATCACTTGGAAAGATGTTTCTGTTTTTTGTCACTTTTCTGATGGAATTATTCATAGATTCAATGGCGTTTGTTGTGTAAATAACCTTGCGAATATCCTCGGAATACGAAAAGAACGGGATGATCCTGGACCAGTTATTGCGCCAGGATTTACTGATCATGGGGTTGCGGCTATCCCATTTACGCTCAAAATCACTGAGGGCTTCTTCTGCTTGCTTAACGGTTGAAGCACGGTACACGTTTTAAGGTCAGCGGCTATTATTTTACGATCCTTATAGGACACGAACTTCAATGAATTCCTGACCATGTGGACGATACAAAGTTGTACATCGGCCTGCGGGAATACGGATTCAATAGCCTCCAGCAGGCCTTTCAGCCCGTCCACATTGTTCTGACGAGGTACACTAATAATAGCTCCCGGCATAAGAATTGAAGTCTGTTCTATCACCACATATTCCAGTGAATTCTGCTGGGATCCCATTTGTCTTTCGGTTTTTCTTCGCCAGTCGGATATCCAATAGAGATAACATTCAGCGGATATACTTCGGGGGGGAGTCCCAGCACCCTTTTGACATATGCAGTTGGGCCTTCATTGAGGTAGATGCCTGTCCATACGGCACCAAGTCCAATGGCCTCCGCAGCCAGGAGGATATTCTCTGAGGCTGTTGAACAGTCCTGAACCCATACCTCACTCTTAAATCCAATACGTGTATCCCCACATACTGCAATAGCAGCCGCAGCGGAACTTAACATCCGTGTGTAGCGTGTTGATAAAGAGAGGGAGTCGAGCATAGCGGGATCTGTAATAACTACAAATGCCCATGGTCTCTTATCCCCTGCCGTTGGGGCAGCCATGCCCGCTTTCAAGAGGATTTCAAGTTGTTCATTGCTTACCGGCTTATTAAGATATTTCCTCACGCTCTTACGGCTGTGGATAACGGTTAGAGTGTCAGGGATTTTTGACGGGATCTGGGCAAACAACAGTTCAGGAATGAAAGTGAATCCCACTAATACAAGAACAAAAAAAAATAATATTTTTACTGTTTTCATTGACCTGCCCCCACTCTTTGGATCACTTGTTGTGTTTCTTAATCTAAAAATCATTTGCTATTGTGAATATTGATGATACAGCTCCAATAGCAGTTGCTTTCGAAATTGAATGCTTTTGACTTTCTTCCTTTTGGATATGAACGAGATTTCTGAAATCACGAAAAGTATGAGATAATCTTGTAATAGCTAATTTCAAAAGACCGTTGTCTTCACAAGCTTTAATATATTCATTAAAATTCTCTTTTTTGGGAGAAACATCTTTAAAAATAAGGTACTGTCTTATAAGTTCTTCGATAACACCTCCAGCTAGAATTATAGCCGGTTTATAAAAACCATTTTTTGAGAAATAATATGTATGTTAAATATCACGAAATATTATTTTTCTAGTATGGTCATCCTTAATAAAATATATTTTTCTTCCAAATTTTATCTTACTTGTTTCATATTCCTTCCCGATGTCAGACCAATAGCCTTTTTTCAAAGACGAATTAGTTTTTGGCATACTTTTCTCCTCTATGGAATACGATATATTATGCTTGGAATTTTGATCTTCAATTGCAATAGAGATTTCATCTAAACCTAAATTACATATCATATTTATACTTGATTTTAACCTATTAATAGATGCTTCTGATGCAATACCCTTTAATCCCGTTTTTTGAATATGTTCATGTAATATTTGTATCTTACTATTTGTCTGGGAGCAAATAAATTTCTTATAATCTGATATAATTTGTTCTTTAACTAAGTCAAGCACAATAGAGTTTTTTAACATACTATCAATCAGAGATTCTATGTATATCTTTGATAGTTCTCTTACGTCATCAGCAAGTTTTTCAGAAAATTTATTAAGTGCAGCACCAGAGGTTAACATTCCTCTTTTTTGAAAACTACTTAAGATTTCTTGTCGTTGTTTTTGATGGTTATCTGATAAAACTGAACTTTTTATTTTAAATAGTTTATACACTCGGTTAAAATCCATAATAATTCCCCCTATTCATTCATTACACCATAATACAATTCACCACTCAATAATATTACTTGATTCTTACCATAAATCAACATATTGTTAAAATAATCCCCATAAACGTTATAATAACAAAGATGGATTTCAATAAACTTGAAGCTACTCTATCCTATGGAATGCATCAGATATACCAAGTGACCTATACTTCTGCACATTGAAAGCGAATGGACTCACTGAGACGAGGAAGATGGAATAGTATTTTAATAGGATTAATATGGATATTAGAAATATTCATTCATTAATGAAATGGACTCCATAGACAATCCTAAAAGTATTTGATATGGGGAATATCAGCTAAAATTGATTTTAGAACTTTCAAATAAATGTTTTCAACAATTTTCATCTATTTGTATGTAACTAAAACATCTTATTCCTTGGAGACTTTACAATGCTAGAAAAAAGTAACGTTTATGTAATTTGTTTTTTATCTCCGCTTTTCTTATTTGGCCTCTTACTAATGTTTTTATGTTTGAATTCCACAGATTTATCCGCCCAGGAAAATAAATTATCTTCAATGCAAGAAAATGCTGTTCGAGTTTTCCTTGATGTAACAAGACGCTACCAGGAGTACATCAAGACAGAAATTCCGTTCGTCAATTATGTTCGGGACAGAAAGGAAGGACAGGTTCATATAATGCTCACCCAGCAGCGAACCGGCAGCGGGGGCACAGAATATACTTTAACGTTCATAGGACAGCAAAACTTTACTGGCGAGGATGACACATTAAAATGTGTATCCCAGCAGATGGACACAGAAGAAATCATTCGTCAGAATATTGTGCGAACAATTAAAGTTGGTTTGGTTAGATATGTTTCAAAAACTCCACTCCTTGAAAATATTTCAATCAATTACAGGGAAAAGACAAATCCTGCATCTGTCGTAGACAAGTGGGATTATTGGGTTTTCAATATCAATAGTAACGGCAGGTTTAGCGCAGAGGAATCAAGTAAAGAACTTAGTCTTGGAGGATCATTTTCTGCCGACCGTGTCACTCCCTATTGGAAAATAGCTCTCGGAATAGATGCAGATTACAATCAAGAAGAATACGAAACAGATGAACGTACAATTTCAAGTTATTTACGGTCTCAAGGGTTTGAGGGATTAATTGTGAAAAGCCTCAGTGAACACTGGTCGACCGGTTTTTATGCCTCGGCACTCTCTTCAGTCTATTCAAATACAAAATTCTCATACATTATAGCGCCGGCGATTGAATACAACGTGTTTCCATATTCAGAATCAACACGAAAAGAATTCCGTTTTCTTTACAAAGTGGATTATACCGATATTCAATATGATGAAGAAACTATTTATGACAGAATCCACGAGTATTTATTTGATGAAAGCCTTTCCGCTACCCTTGAGCTTAAGGAAAAATGGGGTACAGTAAGTGTTTCATTGGATGGTTCACACTATTTTCACGATTTCAGCAAAAACCGATTACGATTACATTGTGAATCAACCTTTCGTTTTTTTGAAGGGTTTTCTCTGAATTTACATTTTCAAATGATTAGGATTCACGACCAGCTGTTTTTGCCCAAGGAAGGTGCAACCGAAGAGGAAATCCTTTTGCACCAGAGGCAACTTGCCACTCAATACGACTACTTTGCTTCAATAGGTTTTAGATATACATTCGGATCGATATATAACAATGTTATCAATCCCCGCTTCGGTGGTAATGGGTGACGCGAAGGTGGTTTTCGAGGCGGACCTCAATAGTGAAAGATAAATAGTATAACATTCTCATAGAACTTTAAGATAGATATAATTAACGCATGTTATAATCTTCTAATTGTTCTGACGGTGTACACACCAAACTCGCAAAGAACCCTCTCAGGAAGGCTCTTCGCGTGTTGTGCCTGATGTGACAAAACCTGGCTAATTCATAAACCAAAACACCTTGATAGCCTTGTTCGACAGATTGATGTTTGCGTGCGGAGTTCGGTTATCCGAAGGGACTTTGTAGGCGGTACCAAAATTGAAGGGGCGGAGTTCCTTTCCTAGTAGACTTGAAACACCATCCGTTAGCGAGAACCAGATTTCTTCCACTGTCCCTGAACTTCCGCCATGGCTGTGCGGCTGGCTCATAGTCATCGGGGTAAACCACACCGGACCGCAACTTATTGTGGCGAGAACACCTCTGCGGAAGAGCGTTTTGTAGTTGTGCGTCCAGTGTACATCGTTGCTTGAGAAGTTTGCCGAAGCTTCATCAGCCCAGACGACTTCCTTGCTCGGAGTGAAATCATCGGGCAGGTTTTCCGTAATACAGAAGAAGCTCAGGTCATCCTCACTTGTGCAATGCATGCTGAAGGCGACATCGGGAGGAACGACGATACCGACGCCCGAATAGATTTCGTAGGTTTTCCCACCAGACTCAATAGTACCCATGCCACCCGCGCAATAGAATATCCGCTGTTCCTTCACAGCAGGATCAATCCGTGCTTCTGTAACTCGCTGGCCGACAGGAAGAATAACGAAGGATAGGAGCTTGATGTTTGTAAGGCATGCGCTTCTACGAACTGGATGAAGCGGATCAGGTCCCACGAGTGGTGTGAGGATGTCGCGCTCGATCATTGCCCGAAAGAGGCCGCGATTGTTGGACTCTTTGTAGCTGCCCATGAACATGTCGATGTCGGGTTCCGTTTCTGGGTTGTAAGGTCTCCCATCAAGCCGTTCGGGTCCGGTTTGCTCGTCTCTTGGAACTGTTCCTCCTCTACGCTGACCTCTTGCCGGATTCTGGCCAGGTGCCTGAGCAAAAACCATTGAGGAGTAAATCAACAAGATAACAACGCACAATCTGACAATTTTAACCATGGTGTATCTCTCCTTTACATGGTAGATAAATGTGTAATGAACGGATATTCCCCATATAGAATATTATGAGGAGTTAAATTCTAAACAATCTTATTGATAAATCAATATTACCTATCTCAAGTTCTTTTTCAAGTATTTTCTGCTTACACTCCATTCCCGTAATAATTCCCCATATTGATAATTCCTTCTATTCAACTTCACCTTGACTTTTCCTAATATTGTGATAAGTTAAAAGCGGGATGTGCAGAGGTTTTTACGATTAACATTACGCCCTCAACAAGGGTCTGCTGGCTAACACAAGAAGTGGTCCAAAGAGTGGGAGCAGGTTATTTCAGTAAAATCACATCTCGCAGCTAGCCTCATCAATACTTTTCTCAATGCAGGAATGAGAGTCTTTCCCTCGTTATTATGGAATACTCTTGACTGGCTCGGCTAAGAATATGAACGAGCATCGCCCTCCGGGTAATTCACCCTTCAATGTCTTCAATTGGTTTGGACATCATTAAACATTCTACAGCAGATTTGCGACTAGATTTAACCTCTCACCAATGTGTCAATGATCCATCGGGACGTGTGTGGATCAGGCTGGTGCTTGGTTCAGTTATTTCACCAATCAGTTTCACCTGAGCCAGATCGAGTGTAACACCTAGGCCAGGACGGTTGTTCGGAAAAACCTTCGCTTCACGCGAATCATAGCACTCCGGCATGTACTCCGGACCGCCGCGAGCGCCTTCGAATATCACTACCCCCGGGAATGTGGATAGAACATGTACGAGCGCCGCGGTCGCGATGGGGCCGGTGAAGTGCGGAACGATTCCCACAGCATGTGTTTCACACATTGCCATGATTTTCATCATCTCGGTAATACCGCCCACATTTGGCAGTGTGGCACGGATGTAATCTATGTCGTGGTTTTCCACGAGATCGTTGAAGTCATAACGCTGGCCCCATTCCTCGCCGGGAGCTAACGGACAGGTAGTCATTGTACTCAGCTTCGGTATATCCTGATTCCTATGCTCGTCACGCACGGGGTCTTCCACGAACAAGGGATCGAACTCCTCAATCATGCGACAGGCACGTAAGGAATCGTTGAAATCAAATCGCTGGTGGAAGTCTATGCACCATTCACCGTTATCACCGACTCCCTCACGCGCGGCTTCGGCTATCTGGGCGACATAGCGCGCCTGCTCACGCGTGTAATAGGTGCCTCCCGTGGTAGCAGTGTTATCCGTGGTGCTCGTGCGATAGGCACGGAAACCAGCATCCATCACCGCGCTGGCATTATCACGTATTCTCTGGCGAAAATCGGTTGCCTTGCTACGGGTGCCGGCTCCGGTGGCGTATCGTTCGCAGTAGTTACGGACCGTGCCGCCGAGAATCTGATGCACCGGCACATCAAGTGCCTTGCCCTTGATGTCCCAAAGTGCTATGTCAAGCGCTCCCTGTGCGTGAATCTTCTCGCGACCCGGCGGGTAGAACCACCCTATGTACATCTCTTGCCACAGGTGTTCGATCTTGAAGGGATCCTTGCCTATCAGCGTACCGGCGCATTGTGTCAAGGTGTCTTTCAATCCACCGTCAGCGATGCCCGTGATGCCAATATCCGTCTCGACCGTCACGATCATGTTACTCTGATTAAAGGTCTGGTTCAAACGTGGCGGCTCGTAGATGCGGATGCGGGTGATTTTTGCCTCCGGGAGCGCAGCCTCGGAGGGCCGTTGGCGCACGATTCCAGCGCTCGATGCGACTGCCAGTGACTTAAGGAACGATCGTCTGTTCATACTTGCTTCCTCCTTAACGTTAAAAAATTACGAACTCTTTTCTTTCATTGTCGTGGATGCTCATTCATCGTGAAATATACCAGTACGTAACTGAATGAACGAAACGGACAAATCACAGAATCTTCATCAGTAATTTCATTCGATATTACTGTATGTCGTCAGAACATTTTGTACATAGTAGGTGTAGTTTTCAGGAATAACAACTGTTTTTTCAAGCCTCCTTTCTCGAGGTTATATACTCGTCTCATCTTCAATGTTTCATTTTTGATCATATCTCCCTGCGACAGACGCTCACTGTTTCGGTACATCTGGGAACAGTAAAAAAATCAAGAAATCTCATCAAAACACACTATTTCTTACTATTTCTTACTTTTTCTGTACTTTTAGGAAAAATTTTTCCCCAATAAGGGATTATATATGTAACTAATTATATGTGTTATAGTTACTTTTTTTTATACTTTCATAGCAAATATACTGAACTAAAGGAACGTTATCTTTAACCCGCAAATGACTCAAGTAAGAGACTAAAAGTTATTTTAACCAAATCCTAATATATATCAGTCCAATCCCCACTGTGCAAAGCAAAGTCCCTCCCCATGTAAGCAATAAACCAGAGGCCTTTCAAAATCCCAGCAAGACAAGAGAGGGCATGGATTGATATTATAGAGCCGGCGCCGAGCATAAGCCCACCGCTGTCCCCGATGGGTCAATGAGCCGGCTCTTTGAGGGTTGTGTTGGCCTATTCTATGGTGCCAAGGATGCTGTTAAACGCCTTTAAAGCGATTATCTTTTCATTAATAGGGTTTGGGTGAGGTGCTACTGAATAGAAATAGATAGTATAGCCTATTATTACCATCGTCATAAGTAGGTTTTGAGCAAACAATGGTAGGTTACGGCAAATGGTTGCGTATAGGGTTGTGGGACCTATAAGTTTTTTTAGTTTTTTTAACTAATTTTCAGCTTCTTTGCCGGGACTAAATATATTATATTAAATAATAATGAAAAATATTTAACCTAAGTCCCTGTTTTTATTATGGAGCGGGAGACGGGGATCGAACCCGCGACATCAAGCTTGGGAAGCTTGCGTTCCACCTCTGAACTACTCCCGCTTATCGGTCATAATATACTTTTAATCCTTAACGTACGTCAAGTTTTTTCATTTCTTCTAAAAATTTATCTCTCCTGCATGAACCACTGTTCCAGTTCGTCAAGTTTATCCGGAACAGCCGGGGCTTCCGAGGTGTCGATCCACTGGACATCCTGAACTGAACGAAACCAGGTCAACTGCCGTTTAGCATACCGCCTCGTATTCCGTTTGACATCCTCAAGGCATTTCCCGAAAGAGTCCCTGCTGTCGAGATACGGGAACCATTCCTTGTATCCTACCGTATCAAGTGCGGGGACATCACGGGAATATCCTCTGCCCAGGACAGATTTAAGCTCGTCCACCAACCCTCTTGACACCATGTCATCTACTCGGTCATTGATACGGGTGTATAATCTTTCACGAGCCATGTTCACTCCGATAGTGAAATAGGTGTAATCTCCTCCGCTGAATTTCTCATTTTCACGTATTTCGGTAAATGTTCTGCCGGTGGAGTAGAAGATTTCCAGGGCACGTACGACACGGACTGTATCATGTTCATGAAGTTCTGAAGCACGTGCAGGATCGATCGAGGCAAGTTTCCTGTAAAGAACTGAGGGTCCCTCCCGGGCAAGTTCCTTATTAAGGTTTTCTCTCACGCCGTACTCAGGAGTAATACCACCGGTCAGACCCTCGCGGAAAGCGGTCAGATAAAAACCTGTTCCCCCGGATATAACCGGCAGTCTTCCCCGGGCAATTATGTCATTCACCACTGTTGATGCCCTGTGCATCCAATCCCCGGCACTGAAGTGTTCGTCGGGATCGATTATATCGATAATATGGTGAGGTATCTTTTTACGGTCTTCAGGCGCAGGTTTTGCTGTTCCGATATCAAGGTACCTGTATACTTTCCGGGAGTCGGCGCTAACGATCTCGCCATCGAATCTCAGAGCAGTTTCCAGGGCAAGCCTCTTTTTGCCCGATGCCGTGGGACCGGCAATAATGACTACTTTGGGCTTCACCGTCCGAATCTCCGGTCAAGCTCCTCAATGGTAAGCTTTATAATGATTGGACGTCCGTGGGGGCAGACGAAAGGCGAAGTGGTAGCGAAAAGACGGTCGACAAGATACTGCATTTCACCGTGAGTCAAGGGTTTGCCTGCCTTGATCGCCGAGCGGCAAGCAATGGCAGCGGCAAGTTTCTCGATGTATCCCGAGCTAATCCTGCCGTGCAGGCGCATTTCATCAATATATTTTGTCAGGATTTTACCGTCCTCAAACTCAATATGCCATGAAGGAACGGCATCAACGATTACCGACCTCTCGCCAAACTCCCTGATACCGAATCCGATCTGATTGAGGAATTCGATCATGGGTTCGAGAATGTCATAATCCGCAGTGGAAAAATCAAGAACCAGCGGAAATAACAGCTGCTGGGCTGAGGCTTTCCTGCCTCGGAAATGTTCCATAATTTCCTCGAACAGTACACGTTCGTGAGCGACATGCTGGTCAATAATGACAGCACCTTCCTTTACTGTGGTAATGATATAGCGATCCTTGAGCTGCCAGAAGACAGGCCTCTCGTCAGTGGATTCTTCTTTCCCATGTTGTGGGGGAAACTCAACCAAAGCGCTTTTAGGCGTCTCGATGGGAAACGCAAAATCGATCTGGGAATTTTGTCCCTGGGAACCTCTGGATTCCCTCTGCACACGAAGAAGTTCTTCCTGCCATCTGTCCGGTGGCAGGTTATACATGGTAATTGGCCGGGCTGATGAGGAGTACCCGGTCTCAGGTTTTGGTGCTGTGCCGAGGTCGGGCGCCGCGATCATAGTATGAAATATCTGCGCAATGTTCTCTCTGAGTGCCTGTAAGATCTTGTATTCCCGATGGATACGGACTTCACGTTTCGTTGGATGCACATTGACATCAACCCGTGATGGATCGATCTCAAAATAAAGCACGAAAGCCGGGTACATCCCCTTTAACAGAGAAGGCCCGTACCCGTCAAATACTGCTCTCATTATACTTTTTGAACTGATAGGCCTGCCGTTCATGATAATGTACTGGTGGTCAGGGGATCTTCTTGCCGTATCGGGCTTTCCGATAAATCCACTAACCTCGATACCGTCACCGGAAAAACCGAAAGGAACCATCAGCTTTGTCAGGGTATCGCCGAATATCTGATGAAGCATTTCCTCTCTTTTGAGGGTGCCTTTAAAGGAAAAAACTGTCTTGCCCCCTGACATGACTGTCAGAAACAAACCGTACGAGCTGACCGCCACTTCATAAAGTATACGTTTTATATACTTGAGTTCGGTTTTCTCTGACCGTAGAAATTTCCGCCGTGCCGGCAGGTTAAATAACAGGTTTTTTACCTCTATCACGGTTCCTTCATCGCGTCCGGCTTCTGTCACATCCCTGAGTGTGCCGCCGTCAATAACCAGCCGTGTACCAAACGTGTCTTCCTTGCGTTTCGTTTCAATAAACGACTGAGAAACCGAGACGATCGAAGGTAGCGCCTCACCACGGAAACCGAGAGTCGTGATATTCTCGATATCAGATATTTTCTCTATCTTTGAGGTTGCATGGCGCTCAATTGCGAGAAGAGCGTCTTCTCGGCTCATCCCGATACCGTCGTCGGATACTCTGATTAATCGTGTGCCACCAGCCTCGATATCAACTGTTATTCTACCGGCACCGGCATCAATCGAGTTTTCGACAAGTTCTTTAACCACAGAGGAAGGACGTTCGACAACCTCTCCCGCTGCAATTTTATTTACCACTGCATCAGGTAGTACTTTTATTTTAGACAAAGGATGACCTCATTCATAATTCTCTGTGACTTTTCTCTTCAATTGCTCCAGCAGCAAAAGCGCCTTAATCGGTGTGAGGTTGTTAATGTCGATTTCGCGGAGTTCTTCCACAACCGGATGTTCGGGCAGTTCAAACAGGGTCATTTGAGGGGTGTGCTCCTTTTTCCCACTGTGGCGTATGGCAATCCGTGGCTTATTGTCAAACGTGAATTCGTTTGATTCAAGATTGGAAAGAATCTCCTTTGCCCGTGCGATCACCTGCGGCGGAAGTCCCGCAAGTCTCGCAACCTGGATTCCAAGGCTCTGATCAGAACCTCCGTCCATGATTTTCCGTAAAAAGATTACTTCATCGTTCCATTCCTTGACCGCCACATTATAGTTTTTTACCCGTGGAAGCAACTGCTCAATCTCCGTCAGTTCATGGAAGTGTGTCGCAAAGAGCGTTCTGGCAGATGATTGCTTGATCTGATGCAGGAATTCCACAATCGCCCATGCAATACTCAAACCATCGAATGTAGATGTTCCTCTTCCAACCTCATCGAACAGGATAAGACTTTTCGGTGTACAGTTGTTGAGAATATTCGCCGTTTCGTTCATTTCCATGAGGAATGTGGATTCACCTCCGGCAAGATTGTCAGAAGCCCCCACGCGGGTAAAAATCCTGTCAACCACGCCAATACTGGCAGACGAGGCAGGAACGAACGAACCCGCCTGTGCCAGCAGAACGATAAGTCCCACCTGCCTGAGGTATGTTGACTTACCCGCCATATTCGGGCCGGTTATGATAAGTATCTGCTCATTGTCTCCAACGATAAAAGTATCATTTGAGACAAACTTTCCGGCGGGAAGAAGACTTTCGACAACCGGATGACGCCCGTCCTTGATATCAATAATCATACTTTCATCGATCTCCGGGCGCACGTATCCATTTTCAGTAACCGTCCGCGCAAACGAATGGAGAACATCAATAACTGCGACAGCGGATGAAAACGCCTGAATTTCTTTCACCCGGCCTGCGACCTTTTTCCTCAGATCCGTAAAAAGCCCCCGCTCAAGATCGGCGATACGCTCGGAGGCTCCGAGAACCCTGGTCTCGTATTCCTTGAGTTCAGGAGTAATGAACCGCTCGGCGTTTACCAGGGTCTGTTTGCGCATGTAATCGTCAGGGACACGGTCGAGATTGGATTTCGACACCTCGATGAAATAACCGAATACGTTATTATACTTTATTTTCAGGTTGGTAATTTTGGTCCTCTGGCGCTCCTTTTCCTGAAGATCGGCAATCCACGTTCTTCCCGAGCGAGATATTTCACGAACTTCATCCAGCCCGTCATGGTACCCGTCACGGAATATCCCGCCATCGGAGATGGCCATCGGCGGCTCATCGACTATCGCATCGGTAATGGTTGAAGCTATGTCGCGCAGGTCACCAATCTGTTCCCTGTACCGTGAAAGTATATTTGAAACAAAACTGCTCAGTAGTTCTCTGAGTTCCCATGAACATTCGAGGGATTCGGCAAGGGAAACTATATCACGAGGGTTTGCATGCTCAAGGCATACACGGCTTATCAGCCGCTCCACATCGCGGATACGGTCAAGGATGCTTTTTAATTCCTCATTGGTTCCGGGATTATCCACCAGTTCCTGAACTCCGTCGAGCCTTTCATTGATATGCTCAGTGTCAAGGAGAGGGCTGGTTATCCAGTCTTTCAACAACCTTCCCCCCATGGGAGTAATCGTATTATCGATAACACCAAACAGCGTGCTCCTTGTACACGTGATGTCGTTTATCGAAGAAACAATCTCAAGATTTTTCAGCGTCCTTGCATCGATAAACATTTTTTCGTCGGGACGGTACCTTTTTATGGCGGTAATGTGGTCTAGCGAGGCTTTCTGTGTTTCCACCAGGTAGGCTAAGGTGCCACCGGCTGCGGAGATTCCAAGTTGGCTATCTTCAATTCCGAATCCCTTGAGATTGGTTACCTTGAAATGTTCACGGATCCTGTCTTCCGCAAAATGTTTATCGAATATCCACCCTTCACGATAAGTTATCATTACATTATTAAGGCGTGTTTTGACAACATCCTCAATCTCCTGCGGCTCGTTTTCGGAAAGCAGTATCTCTGCCGGGTTAATTCGCTCCAGTTCATCCAGCCAGTTCCTGCCCGAGGGGATTTCACCTGCCCGAAACTCCCCGGTTGAGAGATCCACTATCGCCATCCCGGCATCATCGCCATTGAACGAAAGAGCGGCCATAAAGTTATTGCTCGTAGCATCGAGAACCTCCTCACTCATTGCCGTTCCCGGTGTAACGACCTGCACCACCTCACGCTTCACCGGACCGGGGGATTTCCCCGGGAGACTGGTCTGTTCACAGATAGCCACTTTGTATCCGGCACGGAGAAGCTTTGAAAGATAGCCGTTGACAGCATGATAGGGCATACCTGCCATGGGGACAGGATTTTTTTTGTTCTTTTCACGCGATGTCAGTGTTAAACCGAGCTCACGGGAGACGGTTTTGGCATCATCATAGAACATTTCGTAAAAATCACCCATCCTGAAAAAGAGTATGGCGTCGTTATACTCTTTCTTGATATCGAGATACTGTTTCATTACGGGGGTGAAATCGGACATGGGTAATCTATTCCAGTGCTATGACGATTGCTTTATCACCGCTGACTTTTGTGACCTGTCTGGCTATATCATCGGCTTCTTCACGGTTTGTGTAGTAACCTACAAGAACTATAAAGTAATGTGTGCTCCTGGCGGTTTTCATTTCGATACGCGCATCAAAACCCGCATCTTTGAGTTTATTATACAATTTTAACGTATTCATACGGACGGTTAGCGCTGCTGCCTGAACAGAGAACTTCGCTTTCTCCTCAAGAGGTTTATCTTCAGCCGATAACTCGACAACCGCTGTCACGTGTTCATTATCCGGTGCATGCCAGTTGGATTCAACGGAATCTGTGGCGGCTATTTCACTGTCAAACGCATAACCGCTGTCACGTGCTATAATATTTCCCTTTTCACGAATTGCATGTGCCTGGAAACTATCAGGATAATTTTTCAGCAGCCTTTCAGTAAACCATGCCGCATTCTCCTCATTCCCCAGTTCACGCTGAGTGGTGGCAATTACCTCTATTGCGCGCGGGGTTACAGCACTGCTTTCATCCTCTTCCTCAAGGACTTTACGGGCTGCAGCAAGAGCCTTCTCCCAATCCTTCATTTCCATATAACATTCCATCACACCGGTTGAGGCAAGCGTTCTTTGTAATCCTCCAGAATCCAGTTCCAGACACATTTCAAATTTTTCCAGAGCATCTTTTGGCGCTCCTGAAACGAGATGAACAACTCCCAGACGGTAAAGAGCCTCACAAGAGCAATTACTTGTTGGGTAGGTGTTAATCACACGTTCGCAGAGATCCGCAGCGGTTGAAAGATTTCCGCAGGAAAAATTCATCTCCGCCCGTGCAAAAACCGACTCGGCAGCCAGATTGGAATCCGGTTCGGAAGTGTTGTAATGAACCGATAATATTTCCGCCTCTTTATAAAGCGCAAGAGCCGTATTAAAATCATCTTCAAGCTGGGCAAGGTAAAAGAACGCACGGGGATTATCGGGATTTGTACGCCTGTACTGACGTAACGATTTCTTTGCCTCTTCGAACTGCCCCTCCTCCATCAGTTTAACACAATCCTCCAGCCGGATATCCGGTGGATCGGTATACGAGAACTTCACAAAAATCAAAATAAAAACAAGGATAACCGGGATAACTATGAAAATCCTTTTCATTCAGCAATTCCTATCAGTGATGCTCCTGTGGTGGAGTTGATCCTCACAGTGGCGAACGAACCGATATCCAATCCGTTTTTTGCAGCGGTAAAAACAACCGGTACAGCCGTATCGGTAAACCCGAACCAGCCTTTTCTGTCTTTACTTAAAGCTTTTATCAATACAACGTGAGCGGTGCCTATTAGTTCCCTGTTCTTTTCATGGGATATTTCTCTCTGTAGTTCTATTGCTTCTTTCAGGCGCTCGATCCTCATCTGTTCAGAGACACTCCCAGGTAAACCGCATGCCTTTGTGCCAACGCGTTCCGAATAGCGGTAGAGGAACGCAAAATCGTATCTGACCGATTTCATAACCGATAGAGTTGCCCGAAAATCCTGTTCCGCCTCACCCGGAAAACCGAAAATCAAGTCAGTAGTAAGACTGATGCTGTCAACGCTTTTTTGTGTTTTCTCTACCAGCGCCAGGTATTCCGAAATGGTATACCCACGGTTCATCGCCTTGAGTACGGGGTCCGAGCCGGACTGAAGCGGTAGATGAAGATGCGGGCACACATTATCACGACCGGCCATGACAGCGAGAATATCGCCGGTCAGATCCTTCGGATGTGAGGTCAAAAACCGTATCCACCCGATACCTGTATCTGCAACCCTGTCCAGTAATGCGGCAAAATCCACCTTTCCGTCCCGGTAGGAATTGACATTCTGGCCCAGCAGGGTAACCTCACGGCAGCCATTTTGTTTCAGATCTTCGATCTCTGCGATGATACGTTCTGATGGGATGCTTCGTTCCCTGCCTCTTGTATAAGGAACGATGCAGTAAGAACAGTAATTGTTGCATCCCCGCATAACCGCTACCCACGCAGAGAACGGAACACTGCGCACAGGCTTAATGTCGCCATACGTTTCCTCGAAATAAAGCTCAGTATCGACCACAGGCTCCACCGAAGCCCTGCGGATCATCTCCCCGAGCCTGCGGTATGAATCAGGTCCTGCGACAATTTTCACCACTTTCGACAGAAGGTCTCCTTTGAGCCTCTGCGCCATACAGCCTATTATACCGAATATAATCTCCGGTCGTTCTTTTTTAAGCTTCGACAATTCCGCAACACGCCCATGAATGCGCATCTCCGCATTTTCCCGCACACCGCAGGTGTTCAGGAGGATAACATCGGCATCGGAAATGTCAGGCGTGACACTGAACCCGTCATTTTCAAGTATCGCTGCCGCAGTCTCCGAATCCAGTTTGTTCATCTGGCAGCCGTATGTTTCGATATATACATTCATCAAGTCTGTTGGTGAATTCAGAATTCTGATTATCCGCTAACTGTATTGGTTATTTTATAAAAACTCTTATACCGGTAATAATTGTAAAATCTTGTGTGAGTCAACAGTTTTTTTGACTTTGCATTCAAAAAAAGGAAAAAAAGGAAAAGCGGTCCGGAAACCGAACCGCCTTTTAGACCTCTTAAAATAATATTAATCTGGATTATTTGGTTTTTTCAACCTGTCCGGTTTCGGAATCAACTAGATCAGCATCCTCTGATGATACTACATCTTTATCCTCCGTGACATCTTCCGGGGAGTCGACCTTATCATCAGGAGTTTCAATTGAAACATCTTCTTCAGTGTCGGTAGTTCCAACCTCTTCTTTCTCTTCCGCCTCCGCTTCGGGAATTAATGCGGAATCACTTTCATCAGGAACACCTTCAGCTTCTTCTGAAACGGTTTCAACCGGAACTGTATCCTCCGGAGATTCTTCATCTTTTTCCCCTGCGACATCTTCCGGGGAGTCGATCTTATCATCAGGAGTTTCAATTGAAACATCTTCTTCAGTGTCGGTAGTTTCAATCTCTTCTTTCTCTTCCGCCTCCGCTTCGGGAATTAATGCGGAATCACTTTCATCAGGAACACCTTCAGCTTCTTCTGAAACGGTTTCAACCGGAACTGTATCCTCCGGAGAGACCTCGGAATCCGAAGGGGCATCCTGAGTTTCCTCAACGGGCTCAGCTGCCGGTTCGATTTCGCCGGAGGGTTCGGCGGTTTCCTTCACTGCAGTTTCCGTTTCAGAAGCCTCCTTCTCCGAAGGAGTCTCCAGGGCTTCACCGACTGTATCACCTATCGTCACTGGTTTGGGCTTGTGTTTGGCCATAAACTCTTCAAGTTCTGCCCTGTCTCTTTCTTCGAAATACTCTCTGACACTGAGAATGATCTTACGCTGGTCTTTGTCGAATTCTACAACTTTTAAAGGGATTTCATCGTCAATACTGAAAGCATCGACAGGTTTTTTAATGTCCTCACCGAGCTGGAATGAGGGTACAAATCCCTCAATATCGTTTTCAAGTGCAACAACAACGCCTCGATCGAGGATACGGATAATGATGCCTTTTGTAATCATTCCCACAGCAAAGCGCACTTCAAGCGTCTCCCACGGGTCTTCGAAAATCTGCTTATGCCCCAGAGAAATACGCCTGTTTTCCTTGTTAATGTCAAGAATTTCAACTTCGACTACCTGTCCTCTCTTCATGATCTCGGAAGGATGCTTGATACGCTTTGTCCAACTCATGTCGGAGATATGTACCAGACCGTCGATACCTTCTTCAATCTCAACAAAAGCACCGAAATTAGTGAGATTACGGACTTTGCCCTGGACACGACTTCCGATAGGATGTCTCTCATTTATGGTAGCCCAAGGATCCGGTTCAAGCTGTTTGATGCCGAGCGAGATTTTCTCTCCCGTTTTGTCCACATTCAGCACCTTGCACTCAATTTCATCACCGATACTAAACAATTTGGAAGGATGTCTTGTAGGCTGAGTCCAACTCATCTCGCTTATGTGGACAAGGCCTTCTATACCGTGCTCAAGTTCCACGAAAATACCGTAATCGGTAATTGAAACAACCTTGCCGTTGATAACTGAATCCAGTGAATAGCGTTCCTCCACACCTTCCCATGGATAGGGTGTTAGCTGTTTCATCCCAAGGGATATTCTCGTTTTCCCCTCTTCAAAATTAAGTACCTTAACGTCTATCGTATCACCGATCGAAACGAGTTTGGAAGGATGATTGATGCGGCCCCATGACATATCGGTTATGTGAAGCAGTCCATCAACACCACCCAGATCTATAAATGCACCGAAATCGGTGATATTCTTAACTATTCCTTGCCTGACCTGATCAATCTCGAGTTCGGCAAGAACTTTTTCACGCATCTTGGAGCGTTCTTCCTCGAGTACTGCGCGGCGTGATACAACAATATTCCGCCGGGTCTTATTGAGCTTGATTATCTTAAAATTACTTGTCTTGGATATATACTGGTCGAAATCTCTTACCTGGCGGATATCAATCTGTGAGCCCGGCAGGAAAGCATCGACACCAAGGATGTTGACAACTATACCTCCCTTGATGCGTCTCATCATTTGGCCTTCAACTTCCTCATTATTATCATAAATATCTTTGATTCTGTCCCAGACTTTCATGAAGTCTGCTTTTTGTTTGGATAGAACCAGCTGTCCTTCCTGGTTTTCGAAATTATCAAGATATACCTCAATAGTATCACCAATATCAATGTCGAGATTTTCACTAAATTCACTGAGGCTGATTATTCCTTCACTCTTGAAACCGATATCAACGACGACAGCGCTATCAGTTACCTTCAAAACTGTGCCGGTTATAATGTTCCCCAGTTCGAATGTCTTCATGGTTTTATCGTACATTTCGAGCATCGAGGAGAATTCATTTTCGCTGTATTCACCTTCTTCTAAAAACCGTAAAGCTTTTTTTGTCAAGTGGTCACGAATGTTCACATCGGGAGTGGGATCATTTTCTGTTTTTTGAGGTAATTCTTCCGAATCTGATGATTCGAGGGTTTCGGGTTGTGGGTTTAGGGTTTTTTCGGTCACGTACGAATTCCTCCTTAAGAATTATATTTGGCCTTCTCCTTCAAGGCCATTTGCTTTTTATGTAACTTACCAATATCGTACATTATTCTTTTAGATACAAGTAAATAATGAATTTTCTTTGTTGGGGCTTCAATTTCTTTCGGACTGAAAATAGGAAGAAAATGTATGGTTATTTTTGTGAGGAATGGCTTAGCCCTGAAAGATCCTTCGATATAGCACGGCACAACAGGCACATCAGCCATTATAGTGCACATGCCGACTCCTAACTTGGGTTTACCGAGTTCTCCTGTTTTTGTTCTGGTTCCCTCGGGAAATAGCATAAGTCCTCTTCCTTCTTTGAGCTTTTGAATCATTTCCTTGAGAGCTTGGCGAGAGAATCCTTGACGGTCAATCGCTATTGACTTGGACACTAATAGAAATATATTAGCTATAGGAACAGGAAAAAGTTCTTTCTTAGCTAAAAATGACATTTCACGGGGAACAATGCTTCCGATAAGGGGAGGATCCAAAAATGATGCATGGTTTGATGCTACTATGAAACCACCCTCTTTCGGAATATGCTCAATTCCCTTGACAGAAAGCCTGAAGAGAATCTTTGCATTCAATAAAACAAAATATTGGCAAATACGGTATATAAATCCTATATTTGAACGTTTTTGATGTTTTTTCTCTGCCTTGCGCACATGCGATACAATTGCCACAACCTGTTCATCCAGCGTCATATCGCTCGTATCAAAAACAACTGCATCATGAGCTTTTTTCAACGGTGCAAGTTCACGCTCTATATTAGCACGGTCTCTCTCTATAATTTCTTGTCTGAGATCTTCAAGCTTAATATCAATTCCTTTCGCAATCAGTTCGTTAAATCGTCTTTTAACTCTGATATCGATTGAAGCATCGAGGTAAATCTTGAATTCAGCGTGAGGAAAAACAACAGTTCCTATATCTCTTCCTTCCATGACCACACCACCGTTTTGCCCGAACTTACGCTGCAGTTCAGTGGCGAGGTCACGCACGCATTTCATGGCACTTACCGATGATACTGCTTTTGTCACATCCCTGTCGCGAATTCTCTCGGTTACATCGGTACCATTAAGCATGATGCGATGCCCCTGGAGTGTGAAATGTAACGTTATCTTTGATTTCAAAACAACCTTCTCAACGGATTTTTCTTCCGTCGGGTCAACACCGTTATTCAGAACATCAAGAGTAAATGCGCGGTACATTGCGCCGGTGTCAACATAAATGTATTTGAGAGTCTCTGCCACCCTCTTGGCGGTTGTTGTTTTTCCTGAACCTACCGGACCATCTATGGCTATTATCGGCTTTCGCATCGTCATGGACCATCCTCAATGTGGAAAAGAGAAACCGTTTTTTTTAACGTCTCAATCTCTTTATCATAAAGTGGTCTGTACCCACCCAAAGGCAAATCATCCGCTGTGATGCCGCCAAACGATATACGTTCAAGTACTTTCACCGGATGTCCAAGGCGTGCGAGCATACGGCGTACTTGCCGCTTGCGTCCCTCGTGCATGGTAATCTCGATAAGCGACACATCCTCGCCGCTTTCAATTATATTCATTTTTGCCGGCACTGTGGGACCGTCTTCAAGAATCAAACCCTCATGCACCCTTTGTACGTCTTTTGTGCTTACTCTGCTCTCAACTTCTGCACGATACACTTTCTCTACTCCAAAAGATGGATGTGTTAGACGGTATGCCAGATCACCGTCGTCGGTAAATAGGAGAACTCCGTAGGTGTTAGCATCGAGTCTGCCTACAGGGTAAACTCCTTTAGTCTCGGAACCAAGCAAATCAATAACCGTAGGTCTACCGTGGGTGTCGATCCGTGAAACGATAACTCCCATAGGTTTGTTCAAAATATAATAACGTTTTTCACGATTTATTACAAGGAGTTCACCATCAATGCTGACTGAATCTCTTGATGGCTCGATGGTTCTTGCGGGATCGGTAACAACTGTGCCGTTAACCCTGACCATTCCCTCTCGAATGATCTTTTCACCCTTTCTCCTTGATGCATATCCGCTTGCCGAAATGTAGCGATTAAGCCTCACGTATTACGGGATGTCTCCTGTGCTGAATTGTTATTCGTTGTTGTGGTCAGAAAGTATATCGAGGGTATCGTCTGTAGATTCTCCCGTTGATGTTTCCAGAGATAGCTGAGCCGGTGGGGTTTCCTGAATTTCTGTGCCGTCGAACATTGAGGCGAGTTCATCCGCTCCCGGCAGTTCTTTAATTTCTTTTAAACCGAAATAACGGAGGAATTCCTGGGTAGTGCCATACAGCAAAGGCTTTCCAACAGATTCGCCTCTACCCTTTATCTCGATGAGATCACGGTTATGGAGTGTACGGATTGAAGCGTCGGAATCCACACCCCTGATGGCGTCTATTTCCGTCTTGGATATGAGCTGCTTATAAGCAATGATAGCCAGGGTTTCAAGAGATGCGCGTGACAGTTTCGGTCTCGATTTTATATGGAATAGTTTTTCAATAAAAGGGCCGTACTGGGCTAACGTTTCAAACTGAAATCCGCCAGCAACCTCAACAATTCTGAACGTCCTTCCCTCTTTCTCATAGCGACAGTTCAGGCTGTCAATAATATCCAGAAGTTCTGTGGCCGCGAGCCCATCGGTGATCTCGCAGAGCTTTTCCAACTCAACCGGCACATCTGTTGCGAAAAGAACTGCTTCAATTATTTTTTCTCTCATCTTCAGACCTTTTATAAATCATGATTCGTCCAAACTGTTTTGATTGACGCACGTAAATTTTTCTGTTCTTTATCAATTCGAGAACAGCAATAAACGTCACAATAATAATAATACGAGACTGACCGCTAACCATTTTGACAAAATCCAGTTTACCGTGCTTATCAATAGCTGCTAAGATTTCATTCTGTTTCATTTCCGGGGTTATATTGAGAATTTCAACCTTGTGGGCATCCTTTTGCGGTACTGTCCTGAGCACATCACGGACTATAGTAAGCATATCGAAAAGCAGATAATCCGGTGCAGTCTCTTTCTCCTTCCTGAATGCCGATACTCTGTGTTTTTCTCCGCCTCTCGGGTAAACACTGCGCCGGGCATCTTCCTTTTCAGCCAACTTCTCGGCAACACCTTCCAGCTTCTCAAGTTCCATTAAATGCCTGATAAGCAATTTTCTCGTATCATCCTCATCTAGTTCGTTATCATCAGCCTCCGGAGCTAAAAACAGACTACGGGATTTTATCTTCATCAGAATTGAGGCAACAACAATAAAGTCTCCTGCACTTTCAAGATTGATAAGTTTTATCAATTCAACGTACTCTAAATATTCCCTGGCAATCTCCGAAAGAGAAATTTCGTGAATATCGAGTTCTTTTTTCCTTATGAGATAGAGCAGAAGGTCGATTGGCCCCTCAAAAATGGAAAGCTTGACACGGTAATCATCATCCGGTTCCAATGAATCCATCTCTTCACCAGGAAACCGGTTGTTTTCTGTTGGATCGTGTGCAGGTGGAAAATCGGTAAGTGCAGGCATGGTTGAAAACATCATCCTATTTTGATATAGGTCCGCCAGGTAGCTCGCAATGGGGCTCGTGCGAGAAAGAAAAACGACCGGAGATTCGGTTTCTTTGGTCTCTTGATAAGTTTCATCTCCGCTTCATGGGGAGTTCTGTCACCTTTCCTGTTATTACAGGAAGAGCAGGCACAGACTAGATTTTCCCATGCTTCACTCCCTCCATGTGACCGGGGAATGACATGATCAACTGTCATCGGACCCTCGGTTCTGCCACAGTATTGACAAGTTTTACGATCTCTTTTGAGGATATTTTGCTTGGTGAGTTGAACATCCCACCGATGTGCAATATTTACATATATCAGCAGCCTGATAATAGAAGGAATATCAACCCGCATGCTTACTGAATGAACATAAAGCCCCGTACACTCTATAATTTCAGCTTTGCCTGTCCACACCATCACGATAGCGCGTCTGGCGGTGCACGTGGTAATGGGCTCAAAGTTATTATTTAACAGGAGAACAGCGCTGTTAAGCATGCGATTCCTCCGAAGGGGATAAACAACAAATCCACAGATTTATTTTAAATATTATACTAAACTTTGGCAAAATTGAATGATTAAACGAAATATCTTATCTGAATGATTTTAAATAAGAGTTATTTGATTTTACGGTAAAAATAGCCCCCTGAATCCCCCGATGGGGGACTTTGCCATCCCAGAAGCCCCCCTCCGGGGGGGTGGGGGGCTTGACTCCGGGAGAAAATATCTCAAAAAAAGAAAAATACAAAATTTACCAAAGTTTAAATTATATTTACCAAAATTTAACTTCATAGTCAAGTCGGAAATGTTTGCCGATAATCCCATGTTTTTTTCATATATCATATTTGTTTGTATTATAATGTTTTAATCGTAATTCAAATATATAAAATCGAACCCATTTGTCATAGTACTTTTTTAGGCTTATTTCATTATTTTCCATATTTTAATATCATTTCAAAATTGGATTTTTAATGGATGGTCTGGAAATATTTGTTCGGGAGGGTGCAAAAAAATTATCAGGCAGTTACCTTGGAAAAATTTTGTAAAGGGACATCAATCTTTCGGAGAAACTTTTACTTCACCTCAGCCTGAAAAGAAAACCACCGATATCAGTGATTCGGAAATTCTGAAAAGAATGTTGAATGAACTCAAAGCCATTCGTAATGCGCTTGAAAAATAGGTTTTAAACCCCTTTCACTTAACCTCTATCAACTTCACCTCGAAGTACCGCCCGTATCCTTCCTGTTTCGCCGGTGCTTCCCGATTGACGCCCGACACTGCAAACCATCTATCGCGAAGTGCCCGACAGCCCGAAACAGAAAATGAAACTCAAGTATAAGTATCATTTCATTATTCTTGTTATAAGAAATATGTTCTGATACTGCAGATGTTCATTTTGTCTGGCAATATTAAAATCCGGATAATTCCCCTTGAACCACCCCTCAAATTTATAAGGATAGGCAGTTAAAACAAACATTGTGTCCAAAACACTTGTGAATGTTTCCCATTTTTCTTCAGTTGCAAATGACCATCTAAAAACTGTTGAGTCAAGTTCCGCATACTTGAATTTATTAAGATAAGCCGGTGTCGCAGCTCTATCGCATTTTTCCACTATCAAAAGAGTGCACGCACCCTTGTATTTGGGTAACTGGTAATTACTGGTGAAAAACCTAAGCAATTTCAAGGGAGAATAATGCGCCTGCCAGTAATTGTATAACAGAGTTACACTTGTTTCTCCATTTGTTATATCATGTAACAATCTATTACTAATATGTCTGACTCCACAATAAAAGGTTATGTTTGAGTATAGAAAAAGAAAAACAGCTATGACTATAAAATTTGATTTTTTAATCATGTTTTTAAAAAAGAAATACAGGCCAATTGATAACAGTAAGCAAAACGCCGGTATGGGGTTTAAAAAAAATCTTTCCCATGGACTGTCGCCCCTCACAAAACTTGTAATTAATGGCGTGACAATCACTAAAGCACAAAATAACGCTTTCCTGATAAATTCTTTTTCATATTTTTTAGTTTTAACAAAACAAAAGAAAAATCCAATAATTGATAATAAACCAACAACATATCTCCATGAAAGAAAAGCATGAAAAATCGAAGGCATTATTTCAACTATTATTGGCATATTAAATGATTTATTATTCCCCGCAATGTTTGGGTCGACAACCAATCCTTTTATGAGAGGACCATATAAAATTATCGATAGTAATAATCCACATCCCAAAATGCATAATATTAATAATTCTCTATTCTTTTGACTAAAGGTTAATTGGGGATCATCTCGCTCAATTTTCTTTCTTGTAGCGTCTTTTTTCTTATTATTACCGAACTTGAAAATATATTTGATTACCCCTTCAAAAAAATAAAAAATCATTATTCCCAAAAGGGTGTATAAATTGCTCAGTAATGAATAAATCAATAATGCGCACGACACCGCAAGCAAAATGCCATCTTTCCTGCGAAAGTCCCTCTCGAAATTCCACAGAAACAAAAGCACAAAACATAATAATGTAATGCTGAGATTGTAGCCCCGCACTTGAAGGGCGTAATTGTAGAAAGGGGTTGAGGTTGTAAGCAATATGATCGAAAAAAGGGCAATATCTCTATTGAAATGCTTTCTGCAAAGATGATAAAAAATTGTCAGTGTTATAATTGTATATCCTAATTGTACGATTCGGATAAACCACGGATGGTCCATAAGAGTATGGAGGCTCTCTTCGCCAATAAGCTTCAAGTACAGATTATTTATAAGATTAGAGAGAAAGTGATTGTTAATATCCTTAAAAAACACTACTGTGTTTTTCAGCGGGACAAAGATATAATGTATTAACGAATATACCTCGTCGTAGTATAAATCGGCGTTAATATACCGGTAAAGCAACACAAAGAACGGAAGTGTGGCAATTGCGGCAAATATCTGATAATGTATGGATTTAGTCGATTTCATCATACAGCACCGCAGGTTTGTTTAATCCGATATTCCCATTTTACCTCCACCAGCTTCACCTCGACATATCTCCCGTATCCTTCCGGGATCAACGGCCCATGTTCTGCCAGGCGTCCGCATTAGCATATATTCTGAGAGGCTCCTTTCTCTTTGTTCGCGCGGTTGTGTTTTTTCGAGCGAATATATTTGACGCTTCAGAACCTACACAGGGACGACCAAACTGATATTCCCCATATCAAAACCATGGGGCTAATTACTCTGAAAAAATTCATTCAACAAGTTCAATTTATTGTCTTTGTACAATTGTAACAAGATTTTTTCCTTCGAAAGAGTCGAATAAGTAGGGATGCATGTAATGGATCACTCTGAAAATCACCACCCAAGAGACAGCTATCCCCTGTTTAAACCTAAAGACACTATGTTAACCGGTACAGCAACGTAATCGTTCTATCCGAGTCAATATCTTGGCAAATAACCTTTTGTCTATCGCAACCTCAGCCATCTGAAACGTAATATATCTACTGTGTCTGACAATCTTCGCTCCAGTTTTGATAAATTTCACGAGGAGACTGCGAAGTGACCAATGTTTTATTTTCGTTGGAAGAACCAAGCGCCTAAGAAAATTTCCCAGATTGTATGCCAGAACGAATAATCCGAGCCTCACCTGATTCGAGACGAACCGTTTGCATGAGAGCCGTGTCCAGTTCAGAGCATATTTGCCTTCTTTGATCCACTGTTCGGCTGTACCGCGGCCATTATAGAAATGCACCACGCCTTTTGGCTTGGCGCTCATGTTTGTCACGATAAATCCTACTTTTGGAAATAGCTCACTCTGATGCCATTCAACCTTGACGACTACACGACGTGATTGATCCCAACTGGCTGCCCGATATGAAAATTCATATAACAACACAATCGGTTTCTTCGGCGGACGGCCAACAGGTCGGATCAGCAAGTGCCGAATCTTCTCATTGAGTATTTGGTTTGAAGGTAGTCGGTTGGCGTACAAAAAACCGTTTTCCTCCAGATAATTATAAATCTCAGGCTTTGAAAATGCGGCATCACCTCGAAAATATTTTCTGATATTCTTGTGCTCGTATCTCCTGACAATCGGTTACAGAACCTCTTTCCACCGATCAGCACTGTGAACATTACCAGAGCGAAGCAGGACTCCTTCACAATCACCGAACTGATTGAAACAGAACACAGGATGAAAACAGGTACAACTGAAATGACCATTGTAGGCTGATCCCTCCTGCTCACCATGTACCGGACTCACTGAACTGTCAATGTCAAGAATGATTCGTTTATGCTGTGTTTCTTTCAGCGCTATTTGAATCCAATTGCCATTGATATCTGACAAGTTTCTGAGATTCTCCTGCTGAGTCAGTATATCCGTCTCAAAACGCCCTATTGTGTTGGCGCTGGCAGCTTGCTTGCCGTTGCCCTGTTTCCCGGTGATCGCCCGCATGACAGGATCAACGGATAATAGTTCGGCGTCGTTGACATCTTCATAACTCGCAAGACGGCTGTATATAGATTGACGCAGAAGAGTGGGCATAGCATGTTGGATATTACGACCCGTGCGCTTATCGATAAAAACTGTAGAGACTGAGTTAAATAATCCAAGAGCATGATCAAGGTTACGATAAGCGAGAAGTCCACCGTTCGATGACACCTTTGCACCATGAAATTCAAGCCTGATACCTCCATCAAAACCAACTTTCATGCTTTCACCCTCCAGGTGATCAATATTTATCAGTCATAAACGATTGTTATTTGTTGTATTATAAGATGTTATGACAGATTTATCAAGCATTATTTTGATTTTATATGGGGAATAGGG
>JBHPFF010000002.1:0-60224 GCA_042572165.1 Candidatus Latescibacterota bacterium
TTCCACAAAGGAGGTATTGAGGACCTGAGCGGTACAATCATTATTGATGCAACCGGTGACGGTGATATTGCTGCCTGGTCGGGAGCCAGCATTGAAATCGGTCGCGACTATGACAGCGCGTGTCAACCAATGTCAGCACTCTTTCGTATGGCGAATGTTGACATCGAACGTTTGCCGGACAGCGTAGAAATCAACAGGTTTTATGACCGTGCAAAAAAAACAGGTGAAGTCACAAATCCACGTCATAATGTGTTGAAGTTTTATACGGTGCATCCCGATGTCCTGCACTTCAATACAACCAGAGTGCTCGGGAAATCGGCACTCGACGGTTGGTCTATTACCGAGGCGGAAATAGAAGGACGCCGCCAGGTACAGGATATGGTACGGTTTCTGAAAAAGTACATCCATGGCTTCGAGGAATCATATCTGTCAAAAACAGGCACTCAAATCGGTGTACGCGAGTCGCGGCGGATCATGGGGCACTATGTACTGACCTCCGAAGATGTGCTGGAAGCTCGTCACTTCGAAGACGGTATTGCCTGTGGTTGCTATTCCATTGACATTCACAATCCCGATGGCGAGGGAACGATTATCAAGCGGCTGCAAGAAGGGACGTACTACCAGATTCCCTATCGGTGCCTCATCCCGAAGAAACTGGACAACTGCATCATTGCAAGTCGATGTATCTCAACCACGCATGAAGCGCATGGTTCAGTTCGCGTAATGCCTACTGTCTGGTCTATAGGACAGGCTGGAGGCACCTCGGCGGCAATGTGTATTCGTAAATGTATTCAGCCTCGTGATGTCGATGTCAAGGAACTACGTACTACCCTGAAAAATCAAGGGGCTTTTATCGAATAATACTTATGGAGATTATATGAAAATGCAGACTCTCATGATGCTATTATTGCTTTGTATTTTTCTTATGGTGCCACCTTTCACACAAGCACAGAATCCAGCGTTATACAGCCAGCTCGATCCGAGACCGTACGATCCTTCGGTCGATGCGAATATCAACCTGTATATAGGAAACTGGCGAGAATCAGTTCCTCGAGTAACTCACGGCACACTGATCGAGCGCGACATCCTTACACAGGGTGATCCGCAAAATCCAACCGCGCGCGGAACAGTCCTTTCATTCGTCAACCGCTTCACATATGCAACTCTAAGTAGTCATGGAGTAACCACCCCGACTACACTTGACGGAGAACAGGAAATATTCTACGTCATTTCCGGAACAGGTTTAATCTATACCGGGGAGAAGATCACTGAACTCTCGGGAGGAATCGCTATCCTCATACCCCCGGGAATAGAGTTCAGTATTTCGAATACAGCCTCAGAGTCCTTGACAATGTTCGTTATATCGGAGCCCTGTACACCAGGTTTTCGTCCGAATTCCGAGATTTTGGTCGCGAACGAACACACTACCCCATATAAACAACCTATGTCACACTGGGTCAGCCTCTCAAAAATCCTCTTCAGTACTCAATCGGGATTGGCAGTACTGGAAAATGTAGTTATTGTTGAGCTCCATCCCATGACATTCTTTCATCCTCATAGCCATCCGGAAGGATGCGAAGAAGTCTGGACAGCAATGACTGACAATTGCTATTTCCTCCTTGGTAAAGAGATAAGGTACCAGCCGTCTGGTACGGCATATATGATTCCACCAAATGGAAAAACACCCCATGCAAATTTCAATGTTTCAGATGTTACCTGTAAGTTGTTTTATTTTGCTCGATATAGTGACCACAAGCTGCGGCCATAGTATAAACCGCTAAGCTTTTATTCGATATTCCGAAGGGATAAGGCAAATCGGCGATAATATGTCAGTAGATAGGAGTTCCATCATCTCTTGATGATATATATAACCTAACTAAATACAATTAATAAACCAACTTTTCGGAAAACTGGAGAGATGACCCATGAATAAATCACGTCGAAACTTTATTCGCCGCATTACTGCATCCACAGCGGGAATCGTTGCAGCATCTTATGTGAAACCGGTTTCTACACAAATTTTAAAATCCAAGATCAGTGTTATACTTGAAAAAGGCTCCGATCGTCGCGAAACAGTTTACAACGCAATAAAGCCATTTAAGAAGGAAATCGAGAGAGGCATTCAGAAAAAGCGGGTATTCGTAAAACCCAATAACGTAATGGACAGTCACCCGCTTTGTGCAACGAATCCCGATACATTACGTGCTGTACTTGACCTCCTAACAGAAATAACCGATCAGCAGATTGTTATTGCCGAATCCACAGCCTCACCCTTGGGAACAATGTACACTTTCGAGGAATATGGGTATTTCCCGCTAGAAAAAGAGTACAATATAAAACTTTACGACCTCAATACCAGCACGTCCACAACGCGCTGGATTCATGATCAAAAACTCATACCTGTGGGTATCGAGATTATTGACGAATTCCTTGCCCCGGACATCTACTGGATTTCCGTTGCCATTACCAAGACGCATGACAGTGCTATCGGTACGCTGGGATTCAAAAACATGCTTATGGCGAGTCCGTTAAATGTGCACAAGTCGGACAAGCGTTTTGTCAGAAACCAGATCGAAAAAAGCAAAATGCACTGGGGAGGATCTTTGGGTTTTAACTGGAACATGTTCCAACTGGCGCGTAATGTACGCCCGGATTTTGTTATTATCGACGGTCATGAGGGTATGGAAGGAAATGGCCCGGTCCGTGGCACCAAGGTTGAGCATGGTATAGCGCTTGCCGGCCCTGATGTGGTAGCGGTTGATCGTACTGCACTCGAACTTATGGGTATTGCGTACGAGGATGTGGGATACCTCCAATGGTGTGCCAATGCCGGGTTCGGACAGGGGAACCGTGATCTCATTGAGGTTATTGGCGAAAAAGTGACAGACCACATTATCAAGTACAAATCTCATTCCAACATTGAAAGAGAACTTGAATGGAAACTAGGTGGAGTTAAGGCACCGGATTGAAAGCCGGGAGAAAATACGCCAGAGGCGTTCATTTAAAAGTTTTCTGTTTACATTTTTCAGTACCTGCAAACGATTTTTACTTTACCCAGAAAAGTTGATCCAGGTTATATGTTAGGATTTAATGTAAAATTCTCGGAAAGTAGCGTGGTCGATATTATATCTCATAACTATAGTAGGCTTACTAACACACAAAGTGGTATAAAGAAAGGGTGCAGGTCAAGTGTGCAAATGAAACGAGATGGCAAAGTATCCGATCTATTTACTTGATAATATGCTTTTTTATGTTGAATAGGTATAGAATTATTACGAGGAACAAATCAAAGCTGGATTATTTTGCATGAAAGGAGGAATGTGGCATGATCAGGATAATCTGTATTTTATGGGTTTCGGTCGTTCTTTTTCTTTCCCCTGAACTTCATTGTTATTGTGATACAGTAGATGTGGATGAATTAATACAATTGGTTCAGAGGTCAGTATCAGGAAACAGAGCTCGGGATTATACGATGAGAATGTGGCAGTATGACAAATGGTCAACACTGCCGATGTGGAAAAAAACGGCCAGAGAAGTTCAAACAATTATGAGGGAACGTGGATATGATGAAGCTGAGATTGTCGACACTCCGGCAGATGGTATTACTCAGTACGGCACCTGGACAAACCCGATTGGCTGGGATGTAAAACAGGCTACACTCGAGGTTATTGAACCGGCGAATTTGCCCGAAGAATACAGATATCTCTGCAATTTCCTCGATAATCCCACTTCATTGAATAACTTTAGCTGCCCGACACCTCCTGAGGGAATCGAGACCGAGCTTGTTCTCCTAGAAAGATCGAATTCGGAAGAATTGAGTAAGCTTAATGCGAGCGGGAAAATAATTCTTGTCTCATCGGGTTCACGCGGCTTGAAAAAATACCTCGATACTCATGGAGTGCTCGGTATTGTGTCCGACGAAATCGAGGGTAATAACAGGGATTTTATTACTGCGAATCAATGGTTAAATGGCTGGAGCGATTTTCACGGCGGATGGCAGATGAATGCTTCCGACAGCAGGAATAATTTTAGTTTTTCGATTTCACAGAAAAAAGGGAATTATCTCAGGAATCTTCTGCGGCAGGGAAAAACTGTTAAAGTCCGTGCGAAAGTAGACAGTAGATATTTTACAGATGATACACTTCCCTATGTCACAGGATGTATAAGAGGAGCGGGAAGCGAAGGTGAAGAAGTGTTGATAGTGGGTCATATGTATGAGTGGGGAGCGAATGACAACTGTACAGGGTGTGCCGCAATCCTTGAATCTGTGGGAACTTTGAATGATTTGATAATATCGGGTGTACTGCCGCGTCCGAAACGCTCGATACGTGTGTGGATGGGGTTTGAGCTTTATGGGTCAATGGCGTTTACCATACATAATCTTGAGAGGCTGCGCAGTAAAACCATCGCCAGTGTATGCTGTGACACACCGGCTGAATGCTATGATTTTTCTTCAACAGCATACAGTATAGCGATGAATATCAATGCATGCCCCACATTTACAGATGCTGTATTTCCGGAAATGGTGGGAAAGTATTATTCCCGATATGCTCCGAATAAACTATGGGAAACAGCACCGTTTAAAGGAGGGCTGGATAATTTCTTCGGTGAACCGATGATCGGTGTTCCTTTAAATGCGGTTTCAATGAACAAAGGAGGTCATCTTCACCATAATTCCATGGATACCATTGAAAAAGTAGACCCGCGGACGCTTCGCGAACTGAGTATCCTCAATGCTATATACCTGTATTATATGGCTGATGCTGGATTTACTGATATTTATTGGTTTGCAAATCTGACTTTTGATAGAGGGATAAACGTTATCCTCGAAAAATCGAAAGAGATGAGATCACTGCTGTTAGAAGCGGATAACGGGGAGGCTCTCGGGAAAATTCTCGCTGATGGAACAAGAGTAATTAACTATTACACCGATCTCCAAAAAAAGGCTTTAGACAGCATAGAGAGAATTGTTCCTGGGGATAAAAAGACCACGACCCGTAAATATCTCTCAGAGTATAAAAATTCTATTGATGATTTTGGTAGATTAATTGTGAAACAGTTTGGTGAAGCAGTAAAAGAAAAAGCCGGAGCCGGATCAATCAAAATTGTTAAGTATGTAAAAGAAGACAGCGACTGGGAACGTAAAGCCGCAAACATTATCCCGAAACGCACAAAAGTAGGCACACTGACCCTTGAAGGAATTCCTTATGAAGAATGGCGGGAAGTAAAGTCTTCACCCCGCTGGTGGTCGGCTACAAACTGGGCGACCGCCTCGTACTGGTGGTGCGATGGTGAGAGAAATTTAAATCAAATCAAGGAATTGCTCGAATTGGAAGCAGGTGTCCCGGTTGAAAATTTCGATTTGATCAATTTTTACAGGTTTCTTGAAAAATACGGTTTAGTAGAGTTTGTGAAATAGAGTAAGGGATTGTGGCTTGTTCAAATTTTAGGCACAGAAGGGTGAAGGGGGTAGTGGTTAAATTTTTTCTGATAAATACTTTGATTTATATTAATTAAAATCTTCGGATAGTAAAAAACTTCCTAATTATAAAATGGAGGCTGACCATGAAGAGGAGATCATTTCTCGGTACAGCAGTCGGAACAGCGACTCTTTCTTCTGGGATTACAGGCTGTGCTGAAAGAGAAAAAAGCATGGATAATATCTCAAAGACCGGTGAAAAGTATGTAACGTACAATGGTAAACTCGCCGAAATGACCCTTGAGGAGGTTAAAAGGCAGTATGAATACGACCTCTTCGAAGATTTTATTTCTTTCCATGATAAATATGTTATTGATCACAAATACGGAAGTTTTACAGCCAACACCGATCATGATGGTTCACATCCTGACACAAACACAACATCATCATACATGGGAAGAGGGATATGGTGCTATTCCTTTCTGTACAATAACCTTGCACGGGAGGACAGATACCTCGATATCGCAAGTAAAGCTGTAAAGTTTATCCTCAAACACCAGCCTGCAGGCGATGATTTCTGGCCGGGTTTATATTCATGTGAGGGAGAGGCGATAGGCTCAGGCAAAGGAAGCTATCCCGGTGATTGTTACATCGCAGAGGGTCTTGCCGAATTCGCAAAAGCAACTGGAGAAACAAAATATATGGATATTGCCAGAGAAACAATATTTAAGTGCCTTAAGCATTATGACAGAGCTGACTTCAAAGATAGTTCTACCCCGTACCCCGGTGCACGGAGTCTGTGGTACTGGATGCTTTTAATGTGGTTTGGCACCAATACGCTCAAATACAAGCCTGACGCCGATCTTGAAAAGTTGGTTGCACGATGCATAGATGCCATAATGAACTATCATAAGAATCCAAAGTTCGATCTTATGAATAATTATATCAATCATGACCTTTCCCGCTCGGAGGACCCAAAATATTCCGAGGTGGCGGCATGCGGACATGCCACAGAGGCTACATGGATGATAATGTATGAAGCCGAACGCACGAAAAACAAAGCTCTGTTCGACCGCGCCGCCGAGCAGTTCAAACGTCATGCAATAGTCAGTAAAGATGATGTTTACGGCGGCTATTTCAATGATCTCTATAATGTTGATGAAAACAGATGGCAACTCTCCAAAATCTCCTGGGCACAGGCATTTATCCTTATCAATTCGCTCTATATTATCGAGCATGCGGGCGCACTGTGGGCAAAAGATATTTTCGGCGATCAGTTCACCTGGGTCCAGGAAAAGCTCCCGCTCAAAAAATATGGCCATTCACTGTGGCTGGAGCCCAGAGACAGAAAAACTACCTTTATACCTCATGCAAGCCGAAAGGATAACTATCATCATCCGAGGCATCTCATGCTTAACCTTATGTCTCTCGAGAGAATGGTAGAAAGAGGGGGGAAAATATCAGGAGTCTTTGCATAAAATTTCATTTCCGGCTTGTTTTGATGTTTTGATTCATTGAGCGTTTGACAATGACGTTAATATTTTACACTTTTGGTTGTAATTTGTGTTCTTTTTTCTTATGATGTATTCTGTTTTGATTTTTAATCTTTACTGTCGTGAAGGAAACTTTGAATGCTCTTTCATAGCTGGATTTTTGTTGTATATTTTATATTTACACTGATAATGTTAGTTGCGCTTAAGCGTACCGGATTCTGGCTTCACTGGCTCCTTTTCGCTTCATACTTTTTTTATGGCTGGCTTAATCCGCTCTTTCTCATTCTTATTTGCTACTCGACGGTGATTACCTACCTGGTTGGTCTTAAGCTTGGTAGTGTGAATAACAAGAAGCTGTGGCTAAGTCTCTGTATTGTCAACGGTGTATTTCTGCTCGGCTTTTTTAAATACGCCGGATTTGTAACGGAAAATCTGAATTTCATTTTCAATACACTGGGGCTTTCAGTTAGTATTCCGGAACCGGGTTTCATACTTCCGGTCGGGATATCCTTCTATACATTTATCAGCATTGGCTATGTTATTGATGTCTACACTGGGAAAATACCATCCGAGCGGAATTTTATCAGGCTGGCAGCTTTTATTAGCTTCTTCCCCTATCTTCTTGCCGGTCCTATTGAGCGGGCAAAGAATATTTTGCCACAGTTGAGTACGCCTCTAAAAATTAACCGTTGTGCAATCACAGAAGGAGCTTCGCTGTTTGTAGTGGGACTATTCAAAAAGTTAGCCCTTGCCGATTTCCTTTCGCTGTATGTCAATCAGGTGTACGGTGATCCGACCGAATATCATGGATTAACACTTCTCGTCGCCACATATGCTTTCACCTGGCAGATTTATTTCGACTTCAGCGGATATACCGACATGGCACGTGGTTGTGCACGGATACTTGGTTTCAAGCTTATGTTGAATTTCAATAATCCTTATCTCTCGGCAGGACTCGGAGAATTCTGGCAGAGGTGGCATATCAGCCTCTCCAGCTGGTTCAGGGATTATGTTTATATTCCCCTCGGAGGAAACCGTCGCGGGCGTTTCAACACTTACAGAAACATGGTGCTGACTATGCTCATCGCCGGATTGTGGCATGGAGCCGCATGGAACTTTGTTATCTGGGGCGGCTTACACGCTCTGGGTCGCTGTGTCACAAGAGAGTTAGAGAAAACCCGTTTCTACTGTGAACGTGTTCCCAGAATTGTAAAACAACTGCTCGTTTTTCATTTTGTGTGTTTGACCTGGATTTTCTTCCGTGCTGAGACTATAGGGGATGCGATAACAGTGTTAACCGGAATATTTTCATTTGTTCCAGAGGATCCAAGGTTTCCGGTATGTGCGATACTTTTAATACTCGGCGTCTGGTTATACCAGTTCATGTACGAATCAAATTTCAGGAAAATACTTGAATTGTCTTTTATCAGAGTCGTGTTTGTGCTGTCAATGATTTTATATCTCATTTTCTTCAGGACATCTGGTTATGAAGTCTTCTACTATTTCAGGTTCTAACAGCATTATCCTGTCTTTGAGGGATTGGATTATCACAATCGTTCTTATTGCTGTGATTTCAGCTCTCATTTACAATGGCTGGTTCAAATGGGAGCGGTTTAATCCTGGTAAAGACTACAGGGTGACCTGCTGGGCTGAACGAGAGAGTGATTACTGGGCATTTGCCCGGTGGAGCCATCGTGCAGGGGAGCGTTATAATATCTTTTTGATAGGAGATTCTGTCATCTGGGGGCAGGAAACCAGGCTTGATGAAACCATAAGCCATTATCTGAATGAATGTCTTGGCGATGAGATTATCGCAAATATTGGAATAGACGGTCTTCACATGGCGGGAATCAACGGAATGGTCAAGTATTACGGTAAATATCTGGACAACAAAAACATCATCCTGCAATTCAACCCTTTATGGATGTCTTCCGAGAAGCGCGATCTGAGAGGCGAGGGAAGAATATCATACCATCATCCCCGCCTTATCCCGCAGCTATCCTTTCGCATAAACTATAATCAGCCACTTGAAGTAAGAGTCGGCTATCTTTTTGACCATTTTCTCCGCCTGCCAATTTTGGTTCGTCATCTGATGGTCAACTATTTCAATAACAAAAGTATTGCCAACTGGATGATGGATAATCCATATAGAAATCCATTCTCTGCCATCACTTTCACCGCTACTCCCGTGATGGCGGAAAAACAGGGAAAAGGAATTGACTGGAAAGCTAAAGGCATGGAAATAAGTGATTCACCTTTTGTTTCAATTAATGAATCGATGCAGTGGCAATGTTATTTCAACGCCCTTGAATCTCTGAAAAAAGTGAATGCAAGAGTATTTGTGCTCCTTGGACCGTACAACACTCATGCGTTGACTCCAGATAGCATAAAACGCCTCAAATCCATGATTGGGGATGTGAAGAAAAGCTTGGATGATTCAGGAATTCTTTATTTCGATTCTATGGAAAACAATCTGCCGAGCGACACTTTCGGAGATTCCTGTCACCTGCTCAAGGACGGTCATCTCATGCTTGCCCGAAACCTGATGAATGATACCCGTTTCCGTGAATGGCTAAAAGAAAAAAAAATATTTCGCTGACTATAATTATTTATGGTTCATCCAGTTAATGCTTACCTTGACTCATGAATGAAGTGGATACCCGTTAATTGAGTGAACTACTTTTATTACTTAAGTAAACTGAAGAAATCGTTGAGACCATCATATTGGAAGGAACAAAGAAATCCGGATGATTGAGAACCATTTGTGCAGTGCCCAATCATCCGGTAAAATTAACATAATTCAAATAACTAAATAGAAAAACAACAAGAATTATGTTGTTAAAACTTTCTTTGCTTTATCGTCGAGGACATTTGTTATGAAAGGAATCTTTGTTTCTTTTTCTGTTTCCCTGTTTGCTGAGAACAGATCAGACCTCATCATTTCGTTAATTGAGAATTTTCTTGCTCCAGCCATTAACTGCTGAAGACCGGCTCCCAGCTTATCAGCCAATGTCCAGAAGGTAATGGCTCCAAAGGGTATATTTTTCATTTCACCGGCACCGACTCTTTTTTGTGCGGCATAATACCCCTCAAATATATTTTCGGGATGGACACCGAATTAAGAAATGGATTTAGGCAACTCGTCCCAGTTTCTATTAACCTTTTCACGGTTTTCCGGTTTTAACACACCCTCGATATTTGAACCCAGATACCCGGGGATCATCATCGATCTTCCCAGGCACACTAATTTTGTAAATGGTCTTCCCAGCGCTATAGCCTAGAAGATATGGTCTTCCCTGGTAAGACCGCCGGCAAATGCCATATCAATTACATTTTCACCTTTTTCAGCAAGTATCGAGGCATACTCATAGGCTTTCGAATGTAAGAGAATTGACGGGACACCCCAGCTTTCCATCATATTCCAGGGGCTCATTCCGGTACCGCCTCCGGAACCGTCTATTGTCAGGAGATCAAGTTTGACCTCCGAAGCATATTTTATTGACATTGCCAAGGCTTCCATTCCATAGGATCCTGTCTTTAATGAAATCTTTTTATATCCCAATTCCCTCAAATACTTGACTTCTTTAATGAAATCTTCTCTTACATGTTCTGGTGATAAGAGGTCAGTATATCCAAGCCTGCTGTGACGTGCAAAAGCTTTTATGGCTCCAGGGGTTTATTGGCATCAAGCAATATACGTAATATAGCCAATCGTTTTTTCTCAATTTTTTCAATCATAACTTAAATCATATCAAAATATTTTATCGTTCGTTATAAGATTATTTTAGCAAAAATAGCAAAAATATGTGAAATTTCATAGATATTTTCTTTTTTCAAATCTAAGTTCGTTAAATCACTCTGAAAAAATTACGATCTCTTACAGTCACTATTAAAAATACTATAAATTCATATCTCCTGTGACAATTAATGCTTGACTTAATCATTGCAAGTCTGTTTCATTTGTTTTCATTACTGCAGGCATAAATCTATTGTCACAACAGTTAAAAGGAGGAACTAAGTAATGGCTCGAACAATGATCCTGACCATTGTATGTGCATTCATCACATTTTCCCAGAGCCTTGCTCTGGAGCGTCCGGATGTCGAATTCAAGATATTCCAGTTCCCGCCGAACATGATTCCCCGGATTGACGGTAATACCGATGACTGGAATATCGTCCCGGATGATTATATTATCGGCACAGACCAGCTTACCGACGAATCCGGAAGGAGACCTAAAGGGCAAAAACCTGATCCGAAAAGTCTCGATGTGAAGGTTCGTGTCGGCTGGGTAAAAGGATTGAACCGTCTCTATTTCCTTTATGAGGCGTATGATGATTACTGGGATATGTATTACAGGCGCGGTGATATTTTCGAACTCGTTGTTGATGGAGACCTCTCAGGAGGCGATATCATCCACAGTCCCCATCTCAAGGGTCTGGAGAGCTATTTCAGATACCAGGGTGTTCTTGGACAGAATTACCATATATTTACACCGCCCGGTGAAGGACGCGACTGGGCATTTATCTGGGGCTGCCAGACCTGGATTAACGACCTCCCGTGGGCAAACCATGCCTACAATTACGATTTTAAAGAGGGTGAAAGCGGTAATCTTGTGCTTGAATTCTGGATTACTCCATTTGATTACGCTCCCTACGATGGTCCCGAACGAGCGGTGGTTTCCAAACTCGTCGAGGACACCATTGTCGGCTTGAATTGGGTAATAATAGATTATGATGCCGGCCGTGATCACTCGAATATCAATGATGATGATGGTTTCTTTAGCCTTTCTCAGCACCCGAGGGCGTATTGTGACGCTGATGCTGCGGTTGCCTTCCGGCTGATGCCGCTTTTGGAGAAATTCCGTAAATCCATCGAGGCTGAATGGTCGTTTAAAGTTCTTGATATGGACCGCCGCCTCGTTGCCTTCCAGGATGAATCCTATGGCGAGATAACCTCGTGGTTATGGGATTTTGACGACGGGACCAAGTCTGGGGAACAGCATCCTGTTCACACGTATACAAGACGCGGCGAATTTGTGGTTACACTTACTGTGGAGGGCCTGGCAGGCAAAGCCAGGAGAATAAAGGTCAGGGATGTAGCGGTTAAGTGAAATTTTTATGTACGGCGATTTGGTATAAAGGCACAGCAACGGTAAGCTGTGCCTTTTTATGTGATGATCGAAGGTTTGGAAATAATTGATGGAAATGAACTATGGTTTGAAGACTGAAAGTTCCGTCCATTCTCCGATATTTGCTCCTCCTTCGAGTTCGGTGTGATTTACGCTCACTCTGCCGACACGAATTTCATTTCCATCGTCATCATGGTAGCTGTAGCCGTTCTGGTGGATTATGTAATGAATACCGTTGACCTTACCAAGATAAAGAACAACATGCCAGTCAAAACCGCAAACAGTGATACCTGGAGGACAGGTATCGAGATACCTGTGTTTTTCCTCTTTGGGTGTATCAGCTGTGAATGCTGTTACGTGGTCGGTTGAATACAGCTCATACGTAGTCATTCGCGGCATATTGATTCCAAAAGTTCTGAATACCGCCCTGATAGTACCGACACAATCACGTTCGTGCTCAGTTCCTCCCCAGGCATATGGGCGATTGAGAAGTTTGAAAATTGTTGTGATTACATTACGCTGGGTGAATGTTTGGAATCCTGTGCTTACTTCAGCATCAGGTTTGAGCCATCCGGTGACAGCCTTGAGAGTACCATCCGCCATACGCCAGGGAAGAAGAACCTTGTATCCATCAACAGTTTTTTCCGTTAACCTGAGCTTTGAGCCCATGTATAAATTCCTTATCCACATTGTACAGTTCCTGTCTGAGTAAACCGGTACTTTATGAGTGATTGAAACTATAAAATCTGTCTGATCGGAAAGTTTCCTTATCTGGTCTGTTGTGCCAATTGCAACATGATCGGTGGGAATCCAGCCGTAAGCATATTCACTTTTAACATAAAACCAGCTGCCGTCAGCGGACCGGTGGAGAACTGCAACAGGCATACCGGTTTCAAACACTGCATTCTGGAACATATCGAGCCAACCGTATTGTGATGTGTAAACACGGTCATGTGTCGGAACATAACGGTTAAGTGTATGTTTAACAACAATGCCATATTGCGGATTGACTGTTGGAGGAACAGATTTTTCGTTAATTGTTGCAATAAGCTCCTGTTTTGTCTGTTCGGGATAGGGAATATGCCGTCTATCCCAGAAATTCCCGTCTTTTATGTAATTACTTGATTTTTGAAACCAAGCGCGGAGACTGTCGCCGGGAAATGATTGAAGTGTTAAAGGATCAGCTATATTAAAGAAAATTCGGGAGAAATTGGCCTGATCGAGAATCGGTGGAAACGGGATCACAGTTCCATCCACAAGAGTTTTTTGCGGGAGTCTGGTACGGTTTTTATTATTAAGGTTTTTAATCTGTTTTTGAGTCATGATTACACGGTCGGGATCCCCCTGAATACGTGATATCCAGAATTCAGGATACTGCATCTCTTTCGTTGCCGGAGGTACAATATCAGGGGCGGCTGATAATTTTGATTGATTCTGTGCAAATGAGGAACCGGTCGTTGAGATAACATTAAAAACAATCATAATAAAAAGAATAATTATCAGATAGTGTCTTTTTTCATTATTATCTGAAGATTTCACTAGATTCCTCCTTTTGAGTAAGTAATTACATTTATAAGTAATGTTTACTAAATGAGATTACTGTAGTTTGATTGCTCAGGAAATTTAAACGTTATTTTTCATGTTTAATAAGGATAATGGGAGCTAAGTTATTTGATTTTTATAACGATATCCCGTGATCTGTCAGCGCCGTGTTCCTGCAGGGTAATGCTGTCCTCCGTGCTGATTATATCCGCAACTCCCCTGTAGTCAACTGGAATTTTTGCAAGAAATGCGGTATAGGCTTTGACTATGGTTTCTCCTGTATCGATGTACTCAAATACCGGATGGTCAAATATACTACCCTTGGCAAGAATGTCAGCAAAAGGGCGAGGCATAGCAGTGGTGCCGAATTCGAGCCCGCGTGCAAAAGGTTTGTCTTTTACTGCATGACGCCAGATCCTGAGCCAGGGATAATCTGATAATTCCCAGATGTAGCCGATTAAAAGCTCCTTGCCGGGATTGCATGCTGTAACCCAGCCGGATGTATCATCATCCGAAAAAACAAACGAAACGACACCCGGATTTTGATTATCTTCAAGAAATCTTAAATCGACAAGTTTTCCCCTGTAAACAATTTGGGGCCAGTAAACGACCGGTTCCTCGATGTTAGGCATTGGATTACCGGCCCAAAATCCCTTTTTTGCATTTGAATCTACCATAACGGTTTCATCAAGGAATGGCGGCGCTATGGATGGGTGCTGAACTATATTATACACTCTCCCCAGTTTATTAATATTTGTAATTTCCTCACGTACAGTGAAGACGGGAGCATTTTCATAGAGATTTATCGTACGTTTCAATTGCATTCCGGCTATAGGGAGTTCGCATGACATTCCGGCACTGATAATACCTTCCTTGAGAACCGGTTGTGAGAGAAGCTTCCAGAGAACCTTTGAGGATTCACCGTGATTTGTCATTCCGTTGCGGGCTTCTGTCTTTGAGGAGCGTCCCAGACGGTCGAAACATATAAAATGACCCATACTTCGAGGTTTAAGATCGCCGATTTCAGGATAATTCCAGGTGAGGGGATTGAATCCCTGATCCAGAAAATGAAAGTCAACTATTGATCCACCGCCAAGATCAATGACAACCTTTGTTTTTTTCCCTTCAAGTTGAATAACACTCCTGCCCTCAATTCCTGTTTCAGACCATGAAACAGACGAGAGTGAAATCAGAAGAAAAGTAAAAACAGCAGCTATTATTTTCATTTGTTTTCTCCAAATTACATGTTTTTTTGTGATATTTTTTATTTTATTCAAATCTACTATTCCAGGATCAAATTTGCAGTAATAAATAATATTCTCCTTGACATTAATTGAAGAATCTCATATTCAATAAATAAAAATATTTTATCATTTACAACAATTTTTCATATTTAATAAGGTATATTCCCATGAATACAGATAAAACTCCGAGTAGAAATAACATAACTGAATTCATGTAACCAGAAAGGCAGAAAAATGTGTAAAAAAACACTGTTTGTTTGTGTTGTATTATTTGTAATTCCGTTTGTTGTTACTGCTCAGAAACCGGGCCCTTATCATCATCTCGATCCAAAACCGTATGATCCGAAAGTGGATGTGAATACTGAAATGTTTATTTCACACTGGGAACTTTCCATGCCACGGCATTCTCATGGATCACTCGTGGAGCGGGATATTTTTACACAATGCGGAGATGATCCTTTAAAACCCACAAAAAAAGGCGGAGTGCTGACTGAGATCAAACGTTTCAGTCATGCCTCCCTTGATACCGGTGCATCTACCGCCCCGACTACCCTTAAAGACGAACAGGAAATATTTTATATTGATTCGGGAAAGGGAAGGATCAAAGCCGGTAAAAAAACCGCTGATCTCTACGGTGGCGTAGGAGTTCTCATGCCTCCGGGAATTGAATTCACAATGACTAATACGGGTGATGAACCATTAACCATGTACGTTATTGTGGAACCGATTCCCGATGGATTCAACTCGAACAAAGAAATGCTTGTGAGAGACGAGAATATTATCCCTATAGGCGGCACAACCGGCCACTGGTCACACATCAGCACAAGGCTTTTCGTGAAAGAAGACGGACTTGCTGTTATCACGGGGATGGCTCCGGTATGGTATGATCCCATGACGATGGGACAGCCGCACAGCCATGGTGAGGGTGTTGAGGAAATCTGGTTTGCGCTGAGGGGTGACATAACTCTCCTTCTCGGGAAACGTATTACCAAGCTGCTTCCGGGATCGGGATACAAGATCCCGTCCAACGGCAAAACTCCTCATTCGAATATTAATTTAACGGACGAGCCAATCAAGCTGTTCTGGTTTATGAAATCCGTTCCCGGTGGTAAAGTTGTCCCTTATGCCAACCTCGATCCGAAACCGTACGACCCGAAAACCGAGGTTGATATGGATATGTTTATTTCAAGCTGGAAGGAATCCATGCCGAAAAAAGAACTTGGTTCAATAATCGTGAGGGATATTTTCACCAGAGCAGAAGATGATCCGTTACGCCCCTACACACGCGGAGCTGTGCTGAATTACCTTACCGGTTACACACATGGAACGCTTTATCCGCATTTATCGACAACACCATCAGCACTCAAGGGCGAGCAGAAAGTATTTTACATATGTTCAGGGAAAGGCACAGTATCTGCCGGGGGTAAAACCGCCGATCTTCACGAGGGTGTCGGAGTACTCATGCCGGCGAACCTCGAGTTCGTCATAAAAAATACCTGCGATGAACCACTGAACATGTACATTATTACCGAGCCGATCCCGGATGGTTTCCAGCCGAGAAAGGATATGCTTGTAAAAGATGAGAAAACTATCCCTATAAGCGGCACAACGGGGCACTGGGCAAACATTACAAAAAGAATGTTCGGAAGAGATGATGGGCTTGCGATGATACTGGGAATGTCGCCTGTCTGGCTGGCGCCTATGACTATGGCACAACCGCATGCCAGCGATCCGGTTGGAGTTGATGTGCTCTGGGTTGCTCTAAAGGGGGATATAACGACATTACTTGGCAAGGAACTCCGTAAAATGCCCCCCGGTTCGGCATTCAAAAATCCGGGAGATGGCAGGGTTTATCATGCCAATATCAATGTAACGAATGAACCTATAAAGCTTTTCTGGACAAGGACAATCGCACCGGAATAACAGTGTGATTGATGTGAGAAAATACAAAGATATTAAGTGAGAACCTCTGGCGGTATTAAAGGGGGAAAGTGCTATTGTCGGGCTTTTTTGGCATCTTCATATATCCAAGCACGCGTCTGGTCAATATGTTCGTACAGTTTATATTTTACGATGTGTTTTCTGTAATCGGGACCGACAATTTTTATCTTTGACAGGTTATCTTCCCCAATTCCGGCTTCTCCGCACCAGGTCAGGTATTTTACCTCGTTGTAGTCAACACCCATTAATTCAACTCCCAGGCGGTCAGCGGCAAGCCAGTCTGTGCTGGCAAGGGCGACACCTTGGTATATCGGTGTACCGTGCCACGGTCCGTTTCCCTCTATACCCTCTACTCCATCGAGGACCGCAAGATCGGGCTGTACACTCATTGTTGCCAGCAGGAACATGTTATAGCTGAGACCCCTGTTATCGCCTGAATGCATTTTTGCCTTCTCGTTTTTATCCTTTGCTGTTGATTTATAGTGATGTACGGGTGAGCCCATAGTCATGTTCTTAAGTGATAGCGTAACTATGACACTTGAGTGCGTTTTAAGGCGTGTTGCAGATATCATATATATATTCGGATCAAGGAAGGAAGCAGTAATGTTGATTTTCAGCGGATGACCAGTAGCGTCCAGTATCCATCTTGGAGTAAAAGGAAGATCGTTATTATCAATGAATTCAATGTTATATTCTTTTAATAAGGGGAGGTAATCAATTTTTTCGAATTCAACTAAAATGTTGACCGGCTTGTTGGCAGTGCCCTCAGCGATAATAACTTTCCTGTCATAGACAGGCTTGAGGAAATCAAGGACTCCTCTGAGCTGGTTTACATCGGTGCCGCATCTCGGAAATTCCTCTAAAACCTCCCCGACGTTTGCTTTGATAACAACCTGTTTGTTACCGATGGCATTTACAATCTCTTTTTCCAATGGTTTCAGGGCACGGTAAGTGGCATCGCGTGTATCTGTACCTGTAACAAAGGATACCCGGCTGTCTTTTGTGCCGTACCTTCCCATGGAGGATGATTTGCCCGGCTGGTAGAGAGAACCAGATAACAGACCCGAAGTGCCTGCGGTCATTTGTTTTAAGAATCTGCGGCGTCCTGTAATTTTCTTGTGTGAACTGGAATTTTTTTCCATTGTAGTTTTCCTGTTAATGAACAGCTCTATTAAAGAAAAATAAAAGGCTATTTTTCAGCTTTTTCCATGTCTTCATATATCCATGCCCGCTGCTGTTCGATATTTTTAGGCAGTTTGTATTTTTTAATATGTTTTTTATAGTCCGGACCGTTAATTTTTATCTTTGACAGGTCATCTTCTCCCATACCAGCCTCGCCGCACCAGACCAGGTATTTCAACTCACTGTAATCATGCCCCATTAATTCTACTGCCAGGCGGTCTGCGGCAAGCCAGTCCGTACTCGCAAGCGCAACACCATGTTCGATAGGTGTTCCCCTGACAGGGCCGTTGCCCTCCATGCCGACCACGCCGTCAAGAACAGCAAGATCGGGCTGTATGCCCATCGTGGCGAGGAGAAATATATTATAGCTCTGACCACGTCTTCCCCAGGCATGCATTATCTGCTTTTCGTTCCTGCCTTCAGCTTTTTTTTGTTTGTAGTGATTGATGGGTGAACCCATCGCTATATTCTTGAGAGAAAGAGTGGCGATGACACCGCCCGAATTTTTCAGGCGGGTTGCTGATATCATGTAAACATTCGGGTCGAGATAGATATCGATCAGATTGATGGGCATGGGATGGCGATTCGGAGCCTGGATGAATTTTTTTATAGTTGGATGGTCATTGAGATCGATGAATTTAACATTGTATTCTTTTTTCAGAGGCAGATAACCGTAATTTTCGTAACCGATAAAGGTATTTATGAATCCTTGTGGTGTCGGCGCTGCGGCTGTACCTTCAGCAATTATTACCTGTCTGTCATAAATCGGTTTGAGAAAATCGAGAATTCCGCGAAGTTGATCCGGGTCGCTTGCGTTCAACCACCACTCTTTTGCAATCTGACCCACATTGGGTTTAATGACAACCTGCCTGTCACCAATGGCTTTTTCAATCTCTTTTTCAAAAGGTTTCAGGGATTGGTAAGTAACCTCACGGTGATCGGTTCCTGTAACAAATGAAACCCGGCTTGTTTTTCGAGATAGAATATTTGCGTGTGAAGATTCAGGTTGATAAAGACCATAAAGCGCCATTCCTGCGGCGCCGGCAGACATTTGGTGTAAAAATCTGCGACGGTCACCTACTTCAGGATGTGAATATGTTTTATTTTCCATATTGCAAGTCCTCTATGATTTCCAGCTGTAACTGTTAATGCCTTATCGAAGTTATCCCTGAACAGTACAAAATGTTCAGAGAACTAATTGAATGCTTCATGGCTTATTTATAATATCACTGATTTTGCAATAAAATCAATATATATTCTTTTTTCCGGCTAAAGTTACGCATTTTTTCATTCAAATTACAAAAAGTTTAGTCTTTTTTACATAAAATAGTTCCATGGAATCCGAACTATCTATTTGAAAATATCATCAGATATACGGTCAGATCTTATCTCGGGGGCACGCCAGTCCCCGGGCAGATCGGCACAGTTGACCATTAGGCCGTTTTTTTCACAATGGGAGTAAAATCCTGTCAGGAATGTTATGGTTTTTTCAAGAATGTATTCGTGTGTCTGCGGCATTTCACCCGTCTCGATCATTCTAGCAAACTCAAGGCAGGGGGGGAGAAAGAGATTCTTATACAGTGAAAACACATCCCCGGGAACATCATCGTAATCAGCAACTCTTCCCATGTTAGTGGATACAACCAACCACCCGAATGTATCCCTTTCACTCGTCAGATTCATTCCCGCGTAATAGTCACGATTATTCTCATGACTGCATCTCATGGTAAAGAAAGCAGATTTAAACTCCCACCATTTATCAGCCTGTAGACTTACTGCGACTACCTTCGGCTGTAAGACAGTGTGTAATTTATAAATCCCGTGGATAGCGTGGGCGGGATATTCATTGGTCGTTTCCAGTGCCATCGCACCAGTGATAACGGCACCCTCATCGAGCTTTTTTTTCAGGTTGTAGCGGAGCCTGACAGTCTCATGCATCATCTCATCTGAAGATGGCACCATCAGAGGGGCATTGTACTTTTTTGAACGGTCGAGAACCTCTTTTGCTTCCCTGAGCGAGAGAGCAAGCGGGCGGTCTATCATCACAGGCATGCTAGCTTCAAGATACGGTTTTGAAAGCTGGGGAAACCAGCCTGCAGAGTAAAAGTCGGAAATCATCACAGCATCAACTTTATCAACCATGTCGTAATAGTTCTTTACCGCCTTGATATCGTATTTCTTTGCAAAAGCCTCTGCGAGTTCGGGATCCGGATCCCAGATCATGGTCATGACCATACCGGTTAACCGGGGCCAGACAATTCCAAGCTCCTCTCCAAGAGGAGGATTCATGGGTATTCCCCATGCAGAATCGGCGTGGGAATACTCGCCGCAGGTGATGACACCTACCTCGATCATCTCGACTGAAGAAGGGCTTTTTCTGGTGTATATTTTACGTTTTGCCTGAGCTTTCCGGGTTGAAGCAAGCAGTACTCCGGTAGTTGAAGCCGTTTTCAGAAATGACCGTCTCGAAGGTGTTTCTGACATTGGATGACCCCCTTTCTTCAGGGGAAATGAATTAGATATTTTCAGAAATTAAACTGTTTTATTTAAAAAACTCCATCACAGCCAGAATACCGGTATAGGCGATAAAACATGAAAAAATAAGGGAAGTAACGAGACCGATATTGAGCAATATTCCTGCTCTGTGCTCACCCATAAGTTCTTTTTTATTGATGAGTAGAATAATACCAATAATGGCGACAGGGAGTATAAAAACATACGCTACCTGTGTTGCAATCTGGGCAGCTATGGGATTTGCGCCGAAGATAGGCACAACGAGACCGAACAGACAGGCAATGAATGCAAGACGGCGGAAAAGCGATGATTTTGTATCCATCTTGCCTGCGCGGTAATCATCGACTAATAGAGGCGCTACCATCAGAATAGGGAATACGGAAGACAACCCGGCGCTCAGAGTTCCGGTAAAGAAAAGCGCCACCGCATATTTTCCCGCAATCGGCTCCAATGTATACATCATATCCAGAACCTTGGTAATAACCTGTCCGCGGTGAAACAATGCACCGGTGGCAGCAGCCATAATTGAGAAACTGATAATAAACACGAGGATAGCATAAAACAGCGAATCTCTGCTTTGTTCATAAGTATTTTGTTTTGTCCAACCTTTTTCTTTCATCAGGAGCGGTCTAACGACAAATGTCGGAGCGCCTATCGTTGTACCGACAAAAGCCGCCACCATGAGTTTACCTCCCGGTATCTTTGGAATACGTGGTATAAAACCAGCAACAATCTCTTTTGGGGATGGCATAACTACAAACATTGAAATGATAAATGAAATGCCCATAATTGTGACAAATACTATGAGTATCTTTTCAAAAAATGAATACCTGCCCACCAGGAGCAGAGAATACATTATCAGAATAACCACAATGGCGATTCCCAGAACACTCCAGTATTTTGGAAGATCAAGGCCGGGTATGAACATGTGCACTATCTCGTAGATTGCATTGGCGGATAATCCCAGTATACCTGTCAGGGAATTCCACTGGGCAAAGATAATACCGATCATAGTCGCAATTGCGATGGGCTTGCCGTAACGTATGTGTTTCTTGAACCCGTACAGGGTGGTCTCGCCGGTAATAACTCCAAAACGGCCGAAAGCCTCCATCAATACCCACGAGAAAAGACAGCTGAGAAAGAGCACCCAGGTAAGCTGCATGCCAAACTGCGATCCGGCTTTTGCCATTGATGTAACACTGCCTGTCCCTACCGAGTAACCAATGCCGAAAATTGCAGGGCCTATCATTAAGACCATGATCCAGATGCGTTTCACTAACGAAACGTTTGTTGAGCCTTCCTTCATAATTCTCTCCTGGAGTTAAATAAGAAACAGAGTGACATAAAATTGATTTGCTAATTATAAGATAAAACTTTTGCGTTTACAATAAAATACCTATTTATTTATGATAGTTTTTGTCTGTTTGAAAGCTGATATGCCTCGTGATGAAAAATAACTGGTTTGAATAATGGCTGAAAAACTCTATGTTGGTGTTGATCTTGGCGGAACAAATATATGTTCCGGTCTGGTAAACGAAAATGGGGAAGTACTGTCGAGGGATAAGCGAAAGACACTGGGACGAGTTTCCGCCGAGGCGCCGGTGAAACAAATCGTGGATTCAATTAACGACGTGGTTCTGAATGGTGGAGCAGTTTTTTCCGATATACGGGGCATTGGAATCGGGTCGCCGGGTCCTCTGAGTGCGAAGGAAGGTAAAATCCTCAGAACCACCAACCTTCCTTACTGGATAAATTTTCCCATCACAGAAAAAATAAGGGAACAAACCGGTATTAATACTTTCCTCCAGAACGATGGAACATGCTTTGCTTACGGTGAATGGTGGATGGGAGCGGGCAGGGGAAAGAATGATTTTTTTGCAGTAACCCTTGGAACAGGCATTGGCGGCGGCGCAGTCTCAGGCGGTACACTGCTAACCGGTTTCAACGACAATGCCTGTGAATTCGGACATACGACCATAGATTACAACGGCCCCCAGTGCCGTTGCGGGCAAAAAGGATGCCTTCAGCTCTACGCCTCTGCTACCGGTATCGTACGCATGACACGAGAAAATCTGATAAACGAGCATCATGAGACATCACTTGCCGTATATCGCACAGAACCTGAAAAACTCTCCGCAGAAGCTATCTACACAGCGGCGTGTGAGGGTGATTATTTCGCACGGTCTATGTTCGACAGGGCAGGATACATTCTCGGAATCGGACTTGTCAATGCGCTCAATATCCTCAACTATGAAACTGTGGTTATCGGTGGGGGACTTGCAAGGGCGGGTGATTTAATTTTTGATCCTGCAAGACGTGCACTTTTTGAACGAGGGTTTATGCCTTATAATAAACAGGTAAACATCATACCTGCGGAAAGACCGGATGATGCAGCCATACTCGGTGCTGTCAGGATAGTTATTGATAATGAGAACATAAAAGGATAATGAAACGGTCGGTGAAAGCTGCAATCATAGTTCTTCAATTACAATCAGAGGCTGCCCCTTGTCAACGCTGTCTCCTTCTTTAATCAAAAATTTGACAATTTTACAGTCTACTGGTGCGCTGATCTCATTTATGAGTTTCATCGCTTCCACGATACATAATGTTTCACCGGCCTTAACAATATCATCTACATTGGCATACGATGGTTTCCCCGGTGATGGTGAGGAATAATACTTACCGACAAGGGGAGAATTAATAGTGGTTGTTAATGCTCCATCGCCGGTTTGATCCAGGGAAGAATCCTGTGCCGTAGAGGAATCTTCTGAAACGGTTTCTGAGATTGGCTGATCTTCGGGTAGTGAGGGTGGTGTAGATTTCAACTGGGAAACAGCGGTACCATCGGCTTTCATCGAGAAGCTGGTGTCACCTTTACGAATGACAAGCTCGGATATACTGAGTTCGGCCATCTTTTGCATAATTTCACCGAATCCATCATAATCAGTCTGCGACAGTAAAGATGTACCGGAAACTTCCCCGGCTTTTTTCTTTTCCAAACCGGAAAGAGCCTTCACATCAGCAGTTACCGGGGGAGCCTCCCTCTCTGCGATTTCAAGCTCCACCGGTGCAGGGGGGCGTTCATCAGGAGGCAGACTTCGCCATTTAAAATATTCGAGTGCCTGTTCGGGGAAAAGGCAGTAAGAAATGATATCCTCTTCATGGTCAATAAGGCTGGAATCAAGATTTTCAATGGCTTTAGGAAGCATGGGCTCTATATCATCTGCGGGTCTGTGCGTGATGGGTTTCTCGTCACCGAGTATCATTTTAGTAAAATCGGGACTGATTTTTGCCGGCGGTCTGCCATAAAGACCCCTGACATAATTTTTTATCTCGTTGGGAACAATTTTATAACGCTCGCCGGAGAGGACATTAAGCACAGCCTGAGTTCCAACCATCTGGCTTGTTGGTGTAACAAGCGGAGGAAAGCCCATGTCGGCCCGTACGCGGGGTATCTCCTTAAAAACCTCATCAAGTCTATCGAGGGCTTTTTGCTGTGCCAGTTGCGATCTGAGATTGGATATCATACCGCCCGGAATCTGGTGCAGCAGGATTTCGGGATCAATTGTCGATGTTGGCCTATGTGCCGGCCTCATTTTAGGAGCAATTTCAGTGAAAAAACCTGCAATTTTCTGAAGAGCGTCAATATCAAGTTCAGTGGAATATTCAGTTTCATTGAAAATAGCTGCCATTGTTTCAACCGGCGGCTGTGAGGAGTATCCCGAAACAGGAGAAATTGCACAGTCAATTGCACCGGCTCCAGCCCTGACACCCTCCACATAGGTTGCAATAGCCATGCCGCTCGATGAATGACAGTGTAATTGAATAGGAACATTGACAGCATTAACCAGAGCCGTGATTAACTTTTCAGATGCGATGGGTGAGAGAATACCTGCCATATCTTTTATGCATAATGTGTCTATGCCGGCTTCAACCTGTTCTTTTGCGGCTTTCACATAGTTCTCAATAGTATGATGGGGACTTATGGTATATGAAAGTGTCCCCTGAACATGTCCGCCGTGCTTTTTAATTGACTTGATCGCATATTCGAGATTTCTCGTATCGTTTAGGGCATCAAAAACCCTGAAAATATCTATGCCGTTATAACAGGCCAGAGCAATAAAACGGTCGAGGAGATCATCGGCATAATTTTTGTAACCTACAATATTCTGGCCTCTTAAAAGCATTTGAAGAGGTGTTTTTGTGGCTTTTGATTTTATCATCCTCAACCGTTCCCATGGATTTTCCCTTAAAAATCTGATACACACATCAAATGTGGCGCCTCCCCACATTTCGAGGGAATAGTATCCGACTGAATCGATTACATCAACAATTTTCATAATATCATCGATTCTCAATCTTGTTGCCCAAAGAGACTGATGAGCATCACGTAACGTTGTATCGGTAATCCTCAGGGGGATACGGGATTTCTTTTTCTTTGTGGCTTTTGGCTTATTCATATAGCTTGTTTCCTTTTCATATCCGTGAAATCGATGATTATCAATAATATTGAAATGTTAAATTTTTCAATAAAATTGGATTTATTTATCTAATATAAAAATTTTTAACGAAAATGCAAAACTGTCTTCGAAATTATTATGCTAAAATATAAAAGTAATCCTGGAATTATCATTAATATACTAATTAATAGGCATCATATAGTCAGCAAGACGGCTTGAGGTTTTTCGTAGATTCAAACTTATCAGGCGGGTTATACCTTTTAAAATCTTGATGCCGATTTCCGGGTATTCTTTCAGGACATGATTGAACTGGTCACGAAGAAAAAAAATCAGCAATGCTTTCGTTTTTGCACGCACTGTGGCAGAACGGGGATAATCATCGATGATAGCCATTTCGCCAATTGACCGTCCCCTGCCAATTTCGCTTAAAATTATATAATCGGTTTGTTGAGATTTTTTTACTACTTCCAATGTTCCACTGATAACAAAACAAACGTATTCACCGTTCTCGCCTTCCTTGAAGAGTATTTTCCCGGCAGCAATCTCTTTGAGATGCATATATCGGGTAATAATCTTAAGCTCTCTGTTAGAGAGTGTATCAAAGATTGGAATATTATTGAGAAAATCAATAATTTCTGCAGATTTTATATTTCTCGTCAACTGTTTCATTTTCTCATCCGTGAAATAATTGAATAGATTAAAGCGTATCGAAGTATTAATGAGTTAAAGTAGTATATAAAAAATTGTAGAAGATAAGAAGAAAATATTTTAAAATTTTACTTTCCATGCAAGGTTCAGCTCAATAAACGACACTGCTTGACTCGGCCAGTTGGACGACCACCGAGGAAACCGATTGTGTTGTTATATGAATTTCAATATAAAGCGGCCAGTCGGGATCAACCGAGGCGAGTGGTCACCAAGGTGAAATGGCACCAAGGGGAGCTATTTCCAAGAGCATGACCAATATGAGCGCCAAACCAGAAGGCGTGGTACACTTCTACAATGGCCGTGGCACAGCTGAGCAGGGGATTAAAGAAGGTAAATACGCTCTGAACTGGACACGACTCTTATGCAAGCGTTTCGTCTCTAATTAGGTGAGGCTCGGGTTATTCGTTCTGGCATACAATCTGGGGAATTTTCTTAGACGCCTGGTTCTTCCGAAGAAAATCAAACACTGGTCAATTCGCAGCCTCCTCGTGAAATTTATCAAAACCGGAGCGAAGATTGTCAGACGCAGCGGATAGATTACGTTTCAAATGGCAGAAGTTACTATAGACAAGAGGCTGTTCGACGGGATATTGTCTCGAATCGAAGATTGCGTTGCTGTTCTGTTTAACTACACCGTTATGGGGTTGATTCAATGGATACGTGTCTCTAATTTAGAGACAAATATTTTTAAAATCTATAAGGTTAAGGCGGTTTTTTGTAAAATTATATTTGTTAAAAAACATAAAATTAGTAATATTCATTTATCAAATGGATTAGGGGAACTGTAACTACTCATGGATTTGAAATGGTTAATATTGCAAAAAGCATTCCATACTAATTATTTACTTGTTATCATACAAATTGGAGTTATGATGAAAAGACGTGACTTCATCAAACAATCGAGCGCCGCAGCCTCTGGTTTTGCCATGTACGAATTATTCGAGTACGAGGATAATATAACCCAGGCTTTCCCAACCAGCAGGGGTACGGGCATAGAGGAAGCGAACTATTACATCGAGCACTGCAAGGATAAGAACACCATACCTGATGTGCGACCGGAAATCAGGGAAAATTCCCGGGCTGTTTTCCTGATTGAGACCCACGTAGACGCCCAAAAGGACGCTGAAAGATTATATCCCGAGACGGCTGACCAACTCCGAAAGGAGGGACAGCGTATTGCCAGGCTGCTGTTTGTCAAGGGCACTAAGAAAGGAGGATCAACCTTCATCAAACCAAACTTCACCGATACTGGTGAGAGTAGATACTTCAAACTTAACAACGGAGTCCATTCTGCACCCGACTTTATTGTGGGCGTGGTCGAGAACCTCCGTGACATCGGAAATCCGAACGTGGCATGCGGTGAGACTCCCACAAACGCTGTGAGACACCGTCTTGGAGGGTGGAGCGCACGACTGGAATGGCTTTTACCGTGATTATCTGGTCAACATTGTCATCGTCGGTTGCTCACCCTACGAGGTGGATGCTGTCGGCAGTTACATTATGGGCCACGACCCACGCGAGGTCTGGTATACCCGTGTTGCAAAAGAAAAAGGCTACGGCGAGTGTGACCCGAATAAGATTGACATTTACTGGATTCGTGAGAATGGAGACATCGTACCGGTGAAAAATCTCACTGAAATAAAACGTTGTCCGCTCGGGCTTGACTGGTTTAGGAGCGGAAATCCGAATGATTATCTTTTCTGGTGAAAAGAAATTTATTTACGATTAGTAAAGAGATTTAAGTGGATAAAAAGGTGTTAAAAAAACGAAAACAAGATTTAAACTGGGTGAAACAGTATGCTTAAAAAATTTGTAGTGAAATTTTCTTAAAAAATATTATTGATGGAGAAAAATTGGTAATTTAAAAAAATTTTAATTAAGGAGGACAGCATGGTTAAGCACTGGCTCTTATTTCTAACACTTTTTGCGGTTTCCTCAGCTGCAACAGCACAAAATGAGGATCGAGGGTTCCAACTCCATCCCAAGCAGTACGAGCGCGGAGTGGACGTGGATGCAAAAATGTTCATTGGCGACTGGCGCGATTCCATTTACAGGGTTAAGTTCGGTAGCCTGGTAATCAGGGATATTTTTACGCCAAATCTATCCGGCAACCCGCTCAAGCCTTCCGGCAAAGGTGAGGTGCTTGAAGTGTACAAGGAATTCGCGCAATGTTTCCTTGCGGCCAACACCATAACCACGCCCACAACGCTTGCCGGTGAACAGGCGGTTTTCTATGTCACCGCGGGAACTGCCCAGATCTCCGCCGGAGACAGGATCTACTGCTTGGAAATCGGCTCGGCGGCGCTTGTTCCCGCAGACCTCGAATTCACCCTGAAAAGTGGCCCCGACGAAGAACTGTCTATGCTTATGGTCATCGAACCGATAGTTGGGGACTTTACTCCGAGAAAAGACCTGTTTGTACGAAATGGAAAAAACTCCCATTACGCAAGTTCCGGACACTGGTCAAATATCTCTGTACCACTCATTGGCAAAGATGATGGCCTGTGCGTAATGCATAGTTTTTTTGAAGTCCTTATCATGCCCCATAAAATTGCCCGGCCGCACGCAAGTCTCGGCTTGGGTACTGACGTCAACTGGTACTGCGTTGAAGGCGACTGGACAAATTTGGGCAAGCAGATATGGAAGTTCCGTCCGGGTATGGCCTTTAAGAATCCTTCCGATGGCCGTGTATACCACTCAAACATCAATACCTCCGAAAAACCGATCAAGTTCATACATATCCGTTCCGAGAGTCCACAAAGCCTGTATGGCAAATACATGGGTGAGCAGAAACGGGATGAATTCTACGCTCTCCACGGCAATCCCGACGCCAATGTCGATACTGACATGTTCGTTCATTCATGGAAACACAAAGAACCCAGAATTGAGCATGGGGCCATACGGGTAAGCGATATATTTACCGAAAACACCTCGGAGGATCCACTCAAGCCGGAGAAGAAAGGCGCAGTCCTCGATGTGTTCAGTGAATATGCCTGGGGTGTGCTTGAGCCCGGCGAATCAACCACCAAAGAAACGCTTTGGGGTGAGCAGAAGGTTTTTTACTTCACCGGCGGCGAAGGCGAAGTTACCGGCGGAAAAGACACGGTACAGTTCAACGGATACACCGGTGTCCTCATTCCCGAGGGCCTGAGCTTTCAAATCAAAAATACCGGCAATAAATCTTTGACAATGCTTATTTTGGGCGAAAAAACCTACAAAGGATTCAAACCCCGAAAAGACATGCTCGTTATCAAGGAGGGTGAAAAACCTCTCAGTGGAACGTACAGCCACTGGAACAATATTAATAAGCCTATCTTCGGAAAAAACAACGGCATGGCACGCTTGGTAGGCTTTGGGGCAGTTTGGCTCTCTCCAGCCACCATGGCGCAGCTGCATGCCAGCAGGGGATTGGGCACTGATGTTCTGTGGCTTGCCCTGGAAGGCGATATATGGTCGGTTCTGGGCCAGACACTCTACCGTCTCGAACGCGGCATGGCGTTCAAGAATCCTTCTGATGGTCTGATATACCACGGCAATATCAACACGACCGAGAATATGATTAAACTGCTCTGGACTCGCTCAATTTCACCGGAGCAGGCAGAAAACCTCGGTAAGTAAGAGTCATTACAACATAAAAATTATCAAAGTCATAATTATTACGCTTATTTCTCGGTCAAACAATATATGTTTGAACAAGTCATTTAGTATTATGCAACAAATACAATCAAACGCAAGCGAGTTACACTTTCCTAATGAATTTTTTAAAACGGAGTGGAACCATGTATCACGAAAATTCTAAAAATATACTGATGAAAGGACGTCGTCGTTTTTTATTTCAACTTTCGGCTATGACTGCTTATTCACTCTCTTCTTTGAGAAAATCCTATGCCGCACCTATGACTGGTTTGGAGAATAGCCGTGTTTCGTTTGTAACAAGTTCTGATACAAGAGATGCGGCTTTAAGTTCATTGGAACCTTTTAGGAATGAAATACGGGAGGCAATCGGAAACAAACAGGTTGTCATTAAAGCGAATATCGGTGCTTTAAAAGAGGGACATTATTGCTGTGCTACAGATGTGAATCAGCTTCGCGGAATACTCGATTTTCTCAAACCGATCTATAACAGAAAAGTGATAATTGCTGAGGGATGTTCAACCGATCAACAACCTATTGGAATATTTTATGAAAAACTGGGATATTTATCATTAATGGATGAATATAACATTCAACTTATAGATTCCAATGATCAACCGGTTACAACTAAATTCATCAAATCCGAAAAACAACATCCTCTCGGAGTTGATATTATAAATACTTTTCTCGATCCGAATAATTACATGATTTCAGCAACCCGACTTAAATCACATGGCACTGTCATTGCTACATTGTCCTTAAAAAACGTATCGATGGGATCGGTCATTAGTCGCTATTGGCAGAAAGATAACAAGGATTGGCGTGATAAGAAAAAAATGCATTCAGGGGGAGGCAGGGGACTGAGTTATAATATGTTTCGTTTGGCAACATACGGGGTACAACCTGATCTGGCGGTGCTTGACGGAGTTATCGGTGTCGAGGGAGAAGGACCAGTGATGGGAGATCCAATAGAACATGGTGTTGCCCTTGCCAGCACCGACTGGGTGGCAGCTGACCGTCTCGGTGTGGAATTAATGGGTGTCGATTATAGATATATTAAGTATGTGCAGTGGTGTGCAAACGCCGGGATGGGCATTGATGATCTTAAAAAGATTGAAATAATAGGACCCGATTACACAAAACATATTAGAAAATACAGGATGCGTAAGAATTTTGATAGACAACGTGTGTGGGTTCAGGAAGATTTCGGCTATGGTCAATAAAATCGTGTCCTGCCCCCATAATTTATACCACATCTTAAGTTAGTCATGGCGCCGAGTTTTGGGCTACCGTTGTTGTTCGATTCTTCTTCGCTCAACCTCACAACAACGGCTGGGTGACTAACACAACAGGTAGTCCGACTTTCGGGGGCAAGGTCATTGGTTGGTGACTGATCCCCTGAGCGACGACATAGCCCGATTAATAAGCATTTGTGGAACAAACACCAAAACCTTATATTATTATTTAGATTGATAACACATTGATAAATTATTGCTCATTTAAAAGTATAGTGTGTATGCGCAATCTCGTTTCAGATTTGTACTTTTCCCTTGGTTATTCAGGTTTCTTTAAGATGTGCGCGTTTTTTTAAAAAAAGATACATACTGTCTCTACAATGTGCTTTTTTAAAATCCATAAAACATAAGTGGAGGCAAAATTGAAGTATCTTTTTTTTATCATAGCTATAATCTCAACATTGCTTTTCTCATGGATACCCTGCACAGAAGCTCAAATAACCGCGGTTTACACAAAAAATCCCGTTAAACTCGATGGTGTCCTAGACGAAGCTGATTGGGCGAAAATCACACCGACAACTGCGTTTTATCAGCAGGAACTTATCGAAGGTGCCCCCATCTCCGAACGTACAGAACTCAGAATCATGTACGACAAAAACAACATCTATGTGGGCGTAAAATGTTTCGATTCTGAACCAAACAAAATCATCCACAAAGCCCTTATGATCGGAACAAATCTCTCGGGCGACGATCAGATAACAATTACACTTGACACGTATAACGATAATCGCTCCGGCTACAACTTCTCGGTAAATCCGATCGGTGCAACCTATGACGGCACATTCCTGGGTGGCGATGCCGATTTTAATCCTTCATGGGATGGAATCTGGCATACACGGTCACGAATATCTGAAATCGGATGGACATGTGAAATAGTGATCCCTTTTAAAACTCTCCGTTTCCCTGCTACAGAAAATCAGGTATGGGGATTTAATTTCCGACGCAACATCCGGCGTAAAAACGAGGAAGCACTTTGGAAAGCATGGAAGAGAAATGAGGGACTGACCATGCTCTCTAAAGACGGCACACTCACCATTCCCGGCAATTTCAGCGCGGGAAAGCAGCTTGATGTAATGCCATATGTCCTTGGTGGTGTTGAAGATGCATCAGGAGAAAAGAAAGAAAACACCTTCAAAGGCGGTATCGATCTCAAATACGGTATCACTTCCAACACAACGCTCGATATAACAATAAACACGGATTTTGCCCAAATTGAAAGCGACACCGAGGTGGTTAATCTTACCCAGTTCAACCTTTCCTACCCTGAGCAGCGACCTTTTTTTCTGGAAAATTCCGAGCTATTCAAATTTTCACAGGGGATGAACAACGTATTTTATTCGCGCAATATCGGGATTACACCTGACCGTAATTCTGTACCAATCCTTGGTGGAGTCAAACTATCTCAGAAACGCGGTAAATCCAACCTTGGCATTCTGAGTGTTCAAACCGGCGAAGACGATAGATTTTCCGGAGCAAACTACAGCGTTGTCCGCATGAAACGTGACCTGTACAAACAATCCTATATTGGAGCAGTCGCAACCAGTGTATATAACGACAATCCGCTTGTGGATAATACTTACCGATCGAATTTTGTTACCGGTGCCGATCTGGTCCTGAGAACCGACTCTTTTATGGGTGACAAAAACCTCGAACTTCAGAGTTACCTTGTCGGCTCTATCACCGACGGTTCAGCTCACGAAAGTCTTTCCGGGCGCATTTACGTTGCTTACCCCAACGATATATTTTACGCATACATGCTCTTCCACTCTCTGGGCAACGAATACAATCCCGGGCTCGGGTATATCAGCAGAGACGCAGGGTGTCTGCAATACATGGGGCGTTTCCAGTACAATCCAAGACCTAACATCCCATTTATCAAACAGTTTCAGTTCGAACCTTTCATGTTTAATTACTATACCGACACCCATAGACGGATGATCGACCGTACACTCCAGTTCTCACCTCTGGGATTAACAACCAATTCCGATGACAAATTCGAAGTTGTAATCACCAATGAGTACGAAATTGTTGATAATAATTCCGGCATTTTCGGTAATGATTCAGATGATCTAGTCCCGTTCGGTGCTTATGAATGGATGGATTACAAAGCACAATTCTCTTCAAGTTCGCGCAGGATGTTTACGGTTGACTTGGGTACAACAGTTGGTGATTTTTATAATGGAACACGTAACGGCTATGAGGCGGAATTTGGCGTGAATACTTCTCCTCACTACCGTGTGACCGCAAACGCTAACTATAACAATCTCGGCTTCGGCAAAAGAAATATTATCAAACGCTACTATGGCAGCAGGCTCTATCTTTATTTCAACGTTCGTACATCCGCAACAACCTTTGTCCAGTACAATAACGACACGGGTGAAGTCAATGTGAATTTTCGCTTCCACTATATTCCAAAAATCGGGAGCGACATCTATATTGTCTACAACCACCTGATGGACGAAACACAAAATTACACTACCCTTCAGAGTATGGCAATGTTAAAAATTAATGCCACGATAAGATTTTAATTTCCCATTCTCCGGGATAAACAGCGGGAATATGAAGACTGTGTGAAACGATGGAACTGAGGCTAGTTTATAACCTTTGGAAAAGTGAAAAAACAGTTGCAATTCCTGAAAACTACACCTTAAATTTTAACTGAAAGTGTCCAACTTATTCTGACGACATACAGTCATCATCGTTGAGGAAGATGCTGGAAGTGCTGCTGGCCATCAAACGAGACCCCGTTTTGCTTGAGAAGTTCACATCAGTCTATCGAAGCTCAGGAAGTAAAAAGAAAGCGATTGTCGCCGTTGCCTGCAAGCTGACTGTTCGGATGCGGGCAAAATGAAATGTTTTGTGGTGTTTGGAGGTATGAGAATGAGAGTACATGTTCTGTTTCCAATAATTTTAGTCGCACTCTCTTTTACAGAGAAAATATTCGCGGGAGAACAAAACTATAATTTTGATGGAAAAATATCCCGCAAGGTACTTGAAAACTACTTGGACCGTTCAATTACAATGCAGGGATTTCTCCATGACGAGAAAACATCTCCTGGTTTCACAAAAGCTCAGAGTGAAGATAACATTCGTATGATCATGAATATAGGTGCAAAATTCATCGGTAGGGCATTTTGCGTATGGGGGAATGAACCGGTTATGGTTGATCAGATCTCAAAAGCTGTACCACTCATTACTAGAATTCACAACATTGATCCCGATATCATCCTACAGGGAACACTTTTCGAGATTATGACAAGTAAAGTAAGCAGTATTCCTGTACCGGAGTGGGTGTTTCGGGAGTTTTACTTGGAACCTGAAAATCGTACTTTCAATTATGATGCAATGCTTTACCAGGATAAAAACAGGATGGATGAATGGGGTAAGGGGCTTTCCGTTCCCGACATGAAACAGCTCGAAACCCGAATGTGGTTCTTTTACATTGCAGCAAGTTATATCGATGTGGGCATTGAAGCGATCCATTTCGGACAGATAAGACTCATGGATGACCGGGATCCGGATCTCATCTATTGGCGTGATATATTACGACGTATTCGACACTATGCACTGAGAAATGCTCGACGGCACTGGGTACTCTGCGATTCCCACACGCCTCACGGTGATTCGAAGTCAGTTGTTGACGGGATGCTTCTTTTCGATTTTAACAGTTTCATCATGAAGGTTCAGGGATTAGCTGATTCCTCTCCCAGTGGTGAACTGAGGATGGGTGCAATGCGAACCGTCTATGGCCGAAGTCCGGGAGGAATGACTCCCAGTGGTTGGGAGTGTGATCATATACCGTATCTCATTGAGATAGACAACTATGGCTACAGCGGTCGTGGCGGTGAATTTGGAGTGGGTTCGGGATCTTCGGGATGGATTTGGGGATATGACGAGATCACCTGGTTCGCGAACAAGGACACTCAAGGCCGGAACCAGTGGCTCCGTTACAGCTGGAATTGGATTCGGGAACATGATTCTAATGGACATTTTGAGATGCCGGGGAGCCGTACTATTTCATCCCATATCGGGGGGAAAAATTGGTATTTCGCCAATACCGCAAGCGATGCTTTTCCTGATGGTTTCAATCAGGAAGAAACGATAAAACTGATTTGGTTACAAGATGAGTAAGCCTCGATTTAACCCGGTATTTATTTTGAAATCGAGCTTTGGAGTCTTCTCAAAGTTGTCAGCCAAAACATTGATATGATTCCAGAAATAGAATCAACAATTATTATTTTGATAATATGTAAGTTATATAAGATTCATCAAACAGAAAAGAGAAATGGGAAAACTCCGGCTTGCCTGTAAATATGTTTTTTAATGAAATACCTAATTAAGTTGCGGGAGATTTAACACAAATACTTGAGGTAACTGAAATTAAATGCAAGATACAGTTATTTTTTTGCAGAAAATATCAATTTAAGGATTAGTCTGCCTTTGCATGTATACCATTTTGTTTACAAACCTGCACGTCTTCAATGAATTAGCTGGTTATTTTTTCTTGGCTTTAGCGTTTTATACATCAAATTATTTTGCTATAAATTGTTTATTCTAAATTCAGAATAAATAGTTTCTTAACAGATAAGTCACAATTAATTAAGAAAAGTAGTATTGAAATAGTAAAATATTTTTTTTATATTTTCATGTTAATTCAAATTTTAATTATCTTATAACTTCAAATTATTTTTTGATACGAGGAATGTTTGATAATAGTTTATTTTAATTGTACCACAAAGGAGAAGATTTCGAAGATGTATGCTATTTTAGAAAAGAAGCTCATAGCTCCCGGGGTAACTATGGCAAAAATCGTTGCTCCGAAAATAGCTGAGACCCGTAAAGCAGGCCAGTTTATCATAATGAGGATTTACGAAAAGGGAGAACGTATACCCCTGACAATTGCCGATGCCGATCCTGAAGATGGAACAATAACGGTTGTTTCACAGGGAGTCGGTAAATCCACAACACACTTTGAGAATATGCCCATTTCGCATGGCATTATTGATATTGTTGGCCCGCTTGGTCATCCAACACGTATCGAAAACTACGGTCATGTCGCCTGTGTGGGTGGTGGAATCGGTATTGCACCGGTATATCCGATCGCGCAGGCTATGAAAAAAGCAGGGAACCGTGTGACATCTATCCTTGGCGGCAGGACGAAACATTTTGTCATACTTGAGGACTGGATGCGCAGGGTTTCGGATGAAGTCTATTGTTCAACCGATGACGGGTCATACGGTAAAAAGGGTTTTGTTACGGATTTGATAAAGGAACGAGTTGAAAAAGGAGACCGGTTCGATTTAGCTGTTGCGATTGGCCCTGTGCCGATGATGAGGGCAGTTTCCGGGCTAACTAAAAAATTGAATATCCCCACAATAGTCAGTCTTAATACGATCATGGTGGATGGCACCGGCATGTGTGGAGGATGTAGAATTACAGTTGGAGATGAAACGAAGTTTGCGTGTGTGGATGGTCCTGAATTTGACGGTCATCAGGTTGATTTTGAGGAATTAACCCTTCGCCTTCAGATATTCAAGGAATACGAAAACATGGCAATGAAACTTTACGAATCTGAAACCGTAAATAAGAATTGTATTAAAAAAAGGACATTCGATGGGACAAAATAAGATGAACATACCCCGCCAGCCGATGAAAGAACAGCCTCCTGAAGAGCGGGTGAAGAATTCTCTTGAGGTTCCTCTCGGATATGATCCTGAAACTGCCATGCGTGAAGCAGAAAGGTGCCTTCAGTGCAAAAAAATGCCCTGCGTTGATGGATGCCCGGTTAATATTGACATTCCGGGATTTATCAGGCTGATAGGTGAGGGTAAATTCATTGAAGCCGCACTGAAGATAAAGGAGACAAATTTGCTGCCGGCTGTCTGCGGGCGAGTATGCCCCCAGGAAGATCAGTGTGAAAAGTTATGTGTGCGTGGAAAGAAAGGCGAGCCGGTAGCCATCGGCAGGCTTGAGAGGTTCGTTTCTGACATTGAACGTGAGCAGGGAAATATATCTATTCCTGAAATCCCATATTCAACAGGAAAGAAAGTTGCAGTTATAGGTTCGGGACCATCGAGTCTGACTGTTGCAGGAGACCTGGTCAAAATGGGTCATGAGGTCATCGTTTTTGAGGCGCTGCACAAACCCGGCGGGGTGCTTGTATACGGCATACCTGAATTCAGGCTCCCGAAAGCAATTGTGGAAGCGGAAATTACTTATCTTGAAAAACTCGGTGTAACGTTTGAATTGAATAGTGTTATTGGACGGATCGATACCATAGACGGCTTGTTTGAGGACGGATTCGATGCCGTATATGTGGCAACTGGTGCAGGTGCGCCGATATTTCTTGGCGTTACGGGTGAAAACCTTGGAAGAGTGTTCAGTGCAAATGAGTATCTGACACGATCCAACCTTATGAAGGGCTACCTGTTTCCTGAGTACGATACTCCCATGCCGAGAAGCCGGAAAGTTATAGTTCTCGGGGGTGGAAACGTGGCGATGGACTCTGCCCGTACAGCCAAACGCCTTTTTCCTGAAAAGGTCACTATTCTTTACCGGAGAAGTGCGGCTGAAATGCCTGCCAGAGACGAAGAAATTGAACATGCTAAAGAAGAAGGAATTGAGTTCCAATTACTTACCGCTCCCGTCGAATTTACCGGCGACGATTCACGAATGGTCCGCACAGTTAAATGTATCCGTATGGAACTTGGCGAACCCGACGAATCCGGGAGACGCAGGCCGATTCCGATTCCCGGTTCGGAATTCGATGTGGAAGCCGATACCGTGATCGTCGCTATAGGTAACATGCCAAATCCCCTTATCCCGAAAACGACACCGGATTTGCCCCTCGGCAGGCGCGGGACGATAATAGCCGATGAAAAAGGCAGAACAGGGAAGAAAGGTGTTTTTGCCGGCGGCGATGTCGTCACAGGTGCGGCAACCGTAATCCAGGCCATGGGTGCCGGAAGAATAGCAGCCCAAAGCATACATGAGTATATCATGGGTGATGGGGATTGGAAGTGAGGCAAAAACCGAATAATGATTACAGTCAGGCGCTTGATTTTCTTTACAGTTTTATTGATTATGAACGCGACCACAAGTGGTCCTATGACAGCGGTCATTTTAATCTTGACCGGGTAAGAACTTTTTTCGAAGCCCTCGGAAATCCTCACTGTCACGGTTGGTTTGTTCATATTGCCGGAACGAACGGGAAAGGTTCCGTTGCAGCAATGATAGCAAACAGTCTATCGAGTGAGGGTTTTTGTACGGGACTTTATACTTCCCCGCATCTGGTTTCCTTCCTCGAAAGGATCAGGATTGACGGTCGCATGATTACACCTGAGGAGTTAGTAGAGGATGTTAATCGCATCAGGAGTGTCACAGAGCGTTTTCCGGGTCTCACCTTTTTTGATGTCTGGACAGGGCTTGCTTTTGATTATTTTGCCCACAGTTCTGTTGATGTTTCAGTGATAGAAGTGGGGATGGGCGGACGGCTTGATTCCACGAATGTAATTACCCCCGCAATATCAGTAATTACCTCGATATCAATAGATCATCGCGGAAAACTTGGCGATACACTTTCAGAAATTGCCCTGGAGAAATCAGGTGTTATCAAACACGGAATTCCGGTGGTAAGCGCCCCACAGGAGCCGGAGGTTCTCAATGTGCTTGAGGAAAAGGCAAATGAAATCGGAACGACACTTACACTTGTTGGACGTGATATTAAATTCCATCAAATCAATAATGGAATATACTATAGTGGTCTATTATGGGATTTTGACCGCGTTAAAGTTCCTCTTACTGGAAACGTGCAATCGCTGAATGCAGCGGTAGCATTGGCTTCACTTGAAATTCTGGCTTCATGTGGATACAACATTGATCCAGGTTCGGCGAGGACAGGTATTGAAACGGTACAGTGGCCCGGGCGTCTCCAGATTATTGCAAAAGAGCCGTATGTCATAGTGGATGGTGCATGCAATCCCGAAGCAATGAGCGCTGTATGCGAGTTTGTGTCATCGATAATGCCCAGGGATAAAACGATAGCTGTTGTGGGTATGTGTAAAGATAAAGAGGTTAAACAGGTGCTCGGTATTCTTGCAGAGACTGCCACAAAGTTTGTTTTTACACGGGTTGAAAATCCCCGAGCAATGAATGTGGAGGAAATGGCTGAACTTTCGCCGGAATCGGTTGAAACATGGCTTGAACAAGATTCGAAAGATGCTGTCGAAAAAGCCGTTTCACTTGCCGGAAGATATGGACTTGTACTTGTGACTGGTTCGTTATATCTTGTTGGTGAGGTGCTTAAGTGTTATGGAATCATGGTGCCATGTACATATGATGTTACTCATTGAAAAATCTCGATATTGATTGAATTATGAAAAAGGCATATATAATATAGTGAAATAAATCACGATATAAGGAATCCCGGGAGAGTGGATCATGTTGAGAGACAAAACTATTGTGCTTGCGGTTACCGCCAGTATTGCAGCATATAAAAGTGCAGAAATCATAAGGGAACTAAAAAACGCCAACGCGGAAGTTCTGGTTATTATGACAGAGGGAGCTGCCGAGTTTATCACTCCTCTTACGCTTGAAACCCTTTCCCAGAATCCTGTTGCTGTGGAAATGTTCAACAGGAACAACAGTTGGAGTCTCGAACATGTAGCCCTTGCAGATCGTGCCGATTGTTTGATTGTCGCTCCCGCAACAGCCAATATACTCGGCAAAACTGCCACTGGAATAGCTGATGATCTTGTCAGTACGACGATTTTAACTATGATGTCGACCATCCCGATCCTTATGGCGCCTGCAATGAATTCTCGTATGTGGGAAAATCCTATTGTACAGGAGAACGTAAAAATCCTCGAGAATGCCGGTGTTCATTTTGTCGGTCCTGCCAAGGGCAAACTGGCTGACGGTCGTATTGGTGTCGGAAGAATGGCGAGGGTTAATGAAATTCTAGATGCTGTCCGGCAGATCTTTGTTAAATGAATAACCTGCTTGTAAGAACGGGAGGGCTTGGCGATTGTGCCCTCACATTGCCTGTAGCAGCCTCCATTAAAAGACGATATCCCGGAGCGGGACTGCATGTTCTCGGTAATGAAACGATGCTTTCTGTTGCGCGTCTTTCAGGGATTTTTGACGGATTTCATTCTGTGGATGCCCATGGGTATTCTGATATATTTTCTCCCTCGGAGCCTGCTGATTTTGTCAGATCATTTTTCATGGAATTCGAAAATGTTTATTTCTTTACAACTGCTGATAAAGACAATATTATAAGGAAGATAACTGATGCAGGAGCTCAGTCTTGTTATGTACTGGATCCCCGTAAGCCGGATTACCATCAAAAACATATCATTCAACACCTGATGACAATTTTGGGGGACTCAGAACCGGGTCATGATATAAATGACGGTTTTAAAATCATCGGTACATATGATAGTGATAACAGACATCACGGGATAGTCATTCATCCCGGCAGCGGGAGCCTCATGAAGAACTGGCCTCTTAAGCGATATATTCGTTTTGCCGGTGAGGTGGACAACCATGTAACATTTATTTTGGGTCCTGCGGAGATTGAACGAGGTATGTATTGTGCGATATCGCCGGATCGTTATACCGTCATTTCTCCGGAGACGCTCAACGATTTATGGGATGTTTTGCGAGGTACCGGTATTTATATTGGAAATGATTCGGGAGTGAGCCATCTTGCCTCGCTCTCCGGAACACCGGGAGTAGTTCTTTTCGGCCCTACTGATCCTGTGGTATGGAGACCACTCGGCACAAGGATAACGGTAGTGACATCCCCTGACGGTACAATGAATGGTATAAGTGTGGAAGATGTTCTCAGGCGTATTGAAAATATTCAGTTTCAAAGATAGTTATTTACATTTGTCACGAGCGATTTCTGCATCTGACTTTTTCAGGTAAACCGGCTTGAGAGCGACAGGATTGATAGAGTTGCCTGTGTGGAACATCATAAGACCGATCTGTGCCACCGCAACACCTGATGGCTGTGCTTTTTCAGATGTAATGAATGAAACCGATGATTCGGTACGTTCCTCAATAGCAGCCTTGAACTTTTCAGCGGCAGGACCTGTAATAAGCACCTGTTCATCAAAGGAATTGAGGGTATCAGCCAGTTTTGGGATTGTCAGAGCAGATGGAGAAACGATAACCGAGGGGACCCCCTCACTGGTTCGGTAAAGAGCGGAATAGACCTCGAACCTTCTGGCATCGATGAGTGGGCACACGAGTGCTCCGGGTTTTGACGCATTCCATGCTATCGCCATGAGTGTATTTACGCCTGCAACCTCTGCTTTGAGTCCGTAAGCAAGTCCCATTGCGGTGGCGATTCCAATGCGAAGGCCTGTAAAACTACCGGGACCGAGCGATACTGATACACCCTGAATGTCTGTAGCGGTTATCCCTGCTTCATCCACCAGTTCCAAGATATATCTCGCGAGAAGCTCACAGTGAGAGGAACGGGAAGTTATTGAACGACTGTGAACTTTACCGTTATGAATGAGTGCAGCGCTCAGGCGCTCGGTTGCTGTTTCAATACCGAGAATGTTCATGCGGGGTACCTCTAAAATAGACTTTTCCACAGATTTGTTTTCAAAATAGTTTCATCTATTGACCTGAGTTCTATGTAATAATATATTGAAATTGGAGGAAGGAATGAAATATATTTACGGCCCTGTTCCGTCACGCCGTCTCGGCTTGTCATTAGGTATAGATATTATACCTCCCAAGCACTGTACTCTGTCATGCATATACTGCCAGCTAGGAAAAACGCCTCATATCACGATTGAGCATCACGAATACATACCAGCGGAAAAGGTGCTTGAAGAGTTAAAAGAACTGTTACACCGGGGAGTTAAAACTGACTGGATAACATTTGCAGGTTCGGGTGAACCGACACTGCATTCCGGTTTGGGCAGCATGATAAGAAACGTCAAATCATTGACTGATATACCGGTTTGTGTTATAACCAACGGCACATTGCTCTGGGACCCGTGTGTGCAAAAAGAACTCCTTGGTGCTGATGCAGTGTTGCCCTCACTTGACAGTGCTGTTGAACAAACATTTCAGGATATTTGTCATCCCCATCGAGATCTGAGCATTGTTGAGATTATTGATGGTCTCGTGCAATTCAGAAAAGAGTATTCAGGAAAAATATTACTTGAGATTTTATTCGTTAAAGGGCTTAATGATTCTCAAAAAGAACTTGAGCACTTGCGTGATGCTGTTAAAAAGATCAAGCCTGATGAGGTTCATCTTAACACGGTGGTTCGTCCCCCGGCGGAAAATTCAGCCGAGCCTCTTTCGAGAGAGCAGCTTGAGGAGATACGGGATTATTTTGGTAAAAACACTGTAATAATTGCAGAATTCAAAACGGATTCGGCACGTCACGCTCACGCTGGTATAAATGAGATAAAGGAATATCTTAAAAGGCGCCCGGGAAGTCTCGTTGATATTTCAACTGCTCTAGGTATAAATGAAAATGAGGCAAAAAAGATGCTTGAACGTTTAACTGAGTGCGGCGAGGTTGTTAGAAGAAACTATTTACGAAAGGATTACTGGGAATATCCCGGCAAATCATAGATTATTTTGCCAGAACTGAGTTCGGAGATTGTTCCGGTGTTTTTTTGACTGGTGGCAGTTCTTCCAATAACTTTGCACTTCAATCCGAAAGTACTCCGGCGGGCAAAATGCTTGACTCAGTATATTGTTTTTTGTATACATATATATAATTTTATCTTTGTAAGATAGGTATTCAATCACTTCTATATAACAAACAGGCTTATAAAATTTCAAATCGGATGACCGAAGATGATATCAAACGTTGAGTTCCTCAAAAAAATAGAGGATATAGCGGAAAAAGATAAGCGATACCGAAAAGAAATGTATCTCTTCATTCTTGCCGCTCTTGAATATACAATATCGAAACTGCCTGAACGACGTCATGTGACAGGTCAGGAACTGTCGTTTGGGGTTGCCGAATATGCCCGGGAAAAGTATGGGTATATGGCGCGCCTTGTATTGAATAATTGGGGTGTTAAAACAACCGCTGATTTTGGTGAAATTGTATACCTGATGATCGAACAAGGGATCATGAGCAAAATTAAAAATGACAGCAAAAGTGATTTTACAGACGTATTTAGTTTCGATAAAGAGTTTAACTGGGAAAGGTTCAGACCTTCGATATCTTCCGGGAGGATTTAATTACCATGTTCGCGCGTGTTCGATCCGGAGCGGTTCTGGGAGTGGACGCTTATATTGTCGAAGTGGAGACAGATCTGGAATTTCGATTACCATCCATGACCACTGTTGGACTTGCCGAGGGTGCTGTTAAAGAAAGTAAAGAACGTGTAACCTCCGCTATAAAGAACTCCGGGTATTCTTTTCCCCAGAAACGTATAACCATAAATCTTGCACCGGCTGATATCAGGAAGGAAGGGTCGGCTTTCGATCTCCCCATGGCTGTGGGAATTCTTGCCGCAGATGGAAAGCTGCCTCACCACTCTCTTGAGCGCTATGTCCTTATGGGAGAATTGTCTCTTGACGGGTCTTTACGTCACGTTCGTGGTGTGTTGCCGATTACAATGGCAGTCAGGGAAGCTGGATACGAAGGGATCATTGTGCCGTATGAGGATGGCAAGGAAGCAGCGCTTGTGGATAATATAGACGTGTATCCCGCACGCGATCTCAGGCAGGTTGCGGACTTTTTATCCGATCAGCTGAATCTCACCAAACAGACACATCCTGCCATGAATTCACTGGTAATGAAAAATCAGGCAGATGTTGATTTTAGTGATGTTAAGGGTCAGGCACATGTAAAGCGGGCTCTGGAAATTGCTGCGTCGGGCAGTCATAACGTTCTCATGATCGGTCCTCCGGGTTCAGGCAAGACCATGCTTGCACGGAGAATGCCCACTATTCTTCCTGAAATGAGCATCGAGGAAGCTCTTGAAACGACAAAAATACATTCCGTGACTGGGTTTTTACATGACGGTAATCCGATGGTTGTCGAACGGCCATTCAGAGATCCTCATCACACAATCTCAGAAATTGCCCTGGTTGGTGGTGGTAGCTATCCGAGGCCCGGCGAAGTGAGCCTGGCTCATAATGGTGTATTATTTCTCGATGAATTGCCCGAACTTGGAAAGAAAAACATCGAATCTCTCAGGCAGCCGATTGAAGACGGCACTGTGAGGATATCAAGGGCATCATTTTCAGTTGTATTTCCGGCCTCATTCATACTTGTGACAGCGATGAATCCCTGTCCCTGCGGTTATTTAACCGATCCTGCACATGAATGCACCTGTACTCCCTATGCAATTCAGCGCTACATGGCAAAAGTTTCCGGCCCAATTATGGACAGAATTGATTTACATATTGAGGTGCCGAGTGTAAAATATCGCGATCTTGCGGATACCTCCGACAGCGGCGAAAAATCTGATGAAGTTCGTAAACGTGTTAACCGTGCACGCGAAATCCAGAGGCTCCGCTTTGCTAATTTCAGGCAAATCCACGCTAATGCTCACATAAAGCCGAGGTTAATAAAGCGTTTTTGCTCTCTTGATGAAGAAGGGAAGAAAATACTAGAGCGGTCAATTGAATCGTTCGGTTTCTCGGCGCGTGCATACCATAGGATTCTCAAAGTTGCAAGAACAATTGCCGACCTTGAGGGGGATGAATATATTTTGTCAAAACATATATCAGAGGCTGTGCAATACAGAACACTTGACAGAAATCTCTGGTTGAAGTAATTTATTTTAATAATAGTTGAATTTTTATCGGTTGAAATCAAGATGAATAAAGAAAAAAATACAGAGCACCGTATACTCCTGTTTGAGCAGAATGGGGAAACAGTAAAGCTTTTTAAGGAAACTCTGGCTGATCTGGGGTATGATGTAGAGCCTGTGGAAGGTAGTACTGAGGGTATGACAGTACTGGAAAAGAATCCGCCGGAGTTGGTAATAGCCGATGTTGAATTTCCCGAAGTTTCCGGCCTCGACATACTCGAAATAATAAAGAAAAGAAATTTACAGATTCCAGTTTTGATAACCGGTAAAACCACCGGACTCCCCGTTATTCAGGCTTTTCGTGAAGGCGCAGTTGATTATCTCCTAAAACCGCTGGATAGTTCCGATCTGAAAGAAAGATTTTGCGCTTACATCAAAAAAAGAGATACAATGTATAAAGGCGATGAGGCGAAAATAAAGGAACTCATGAAGAGCATTGAACATGATAACCAGGAGATGAATAACCTTCTTAAAATCGATTCTTCCTTTACTGAAACCAGCGATTCAAAAGCCATGTTATATCGTTTGACCGATCTTGTTGCCGAATCCATGAACTGTGAGGCTGCAAGTATAATGCTCGTTAATGAACGTGACAATACACTTGAGTTTGTTGTGGCAACCGGAGAAAAAAAACAGCGTCTTGAAACACTCTCAATTCCTCTGGGCGATGGGATTGCCGGTTGGGTTGCATTACACGGTGAGGCTCAGATTGTAAACGATACGACCGAAGATACACGTTTTACTGGGAAGGTCGACAAGCACTCAGGTTTTAAAACCAGGCAAATTCTTGCAATTCCCTTGCGGCAAGACTCAAATATTATCGGCGTTTTGGAAGCAATAAATACAAAAGACAACCGTATTCTCGGTGATGATGATGTTCGTTTTCTCAACGCTTTCGGTGAACGCGTGGCATCCGTTATTGAAACGTCGAGAACAATTGAAAATCACCAGAATTTTTATGTACAGACTACAAATATCCTTGTAAATGCAGTAGAAAAAAAAGATATATTTACTGAAGGTCATTCCTGGAAAGTGGCTGAATTAAGCCATAAAATATCACTCGCAATGAATCTGAGTGAAACTGAAAAAACCGATCTACATTACGGATCACTTTTACATGACATTGGGAAACTGGATATGCCCTCCTCACTTTTCACCAAACGCAATCTTTCGCAACGTGAACTTGAATATATACGGCAGCATCCTGTAAAGAGTGCAAAACTTATTGAACCGATTACATTCTGGAAAGCGGCAGTTCCTCATATTCTTTATCATCACGAATCATGGGACGGAAGTGGTTATCCTTTCGGACGTTTGGGCGATTCAATACCCATTGGTGCCCGTATTATACATTTAGGTGAGGCTTTCAGCGTCATGAGGGCTTCAAATACCTACAAAAAACAGATGTCTCTTAAAGAAGCTATTCTTGAAATCATGAGGTGCTCGGGAAAACAGTTTGACCCCGAGGTCGTTAAAGTATTTATCGGAGTATTACAAAAAGAGACAGCACACAAATGATTTACATATCGTTTGTTGATAATAAATCCTCATTTATCCCACACACCATTTTACTTACCTGTTTATATACTATTCCTGAATGAAAAATACTGCGAGGAGATCAGTAAAAATCACTTTTAAACTTTTTTTGTTATTTAAGCGTCCAACCATATGAAAAGAAATGAAAACACACAAGTGAATAATAAAATGCATGTGACGGGACATGTTGATACAAACAAGAACGATCATGAACCCGTAAGTGATGCTGAGTTGATAAAACGTTTCAGGATGGGTGATGATAACTCATTCTCGGCTATTGTTTTACGGTATCAGGGGCGTCTTGTACGAACCGCACAGTCTATTCTTGGTGATAAGGACGAAGCCATGGATATTTCGCAGGAAGCGTTCGTCAAAGCATATTTCAGTCTGAAAAAATTCAGAAGTGATTCATCGCTTTATACGTGGCTCTATCGAATTGTTTACAATCTGTGCCTCAGTTCACTTCGAAAAAAAAAGATAATAACATTTATATCTTTTCATGAACGTTCCGAAACAACCGATTTTCCATCGTTAAATCCTGATCCGGGTGTTGAGTTTGAACGTAAAGAGATAAAATCAGCAGTTAACAATGCATTACAAAAACTGCCCCCGAAACAACGTATGGTCTTTGTCATGAAACAGTTTGACGGTTTGAAACATGTGGAGATCGCACAGATAATGGGGATAACAGAAGGTGCTGTGAAAGCTTCACATTTTCATGCCGTCCAAAAACTTAGAAATCTGCTAAGTAGATATGGAGAAGCATATGGACTGTGAAAAAGTGAGAGAATATTTGCCATTCCTTTGTGACGGTTCCATTGATTCTGATACAGTTGAACAGGTAAAGATTCACCTTGTTAAATGTGATGAATGTCAGAATGAGTACAATAAGGTTACCGATATGCTGCAGCAGATTCAAGTCACATTAAGTGAAGATATTCCAGAGGCTGTGCCCGGGTATGTCGAGGCCGTCTGGAGGAAGATCGATAAGAAAAAGATTGCACGCTCGATATACTGGCGGACTGTTTCTGCTGCGGCGGTTGTAGTACTTGCTGTAACCGTCGTAATGTATGGTTATATTGACCGGAACAGCGAAATACCGCCGGTTTCTGAAAATGTTGTTTTTACAGAACCCGAGAGTGAATATGATGAGTATGTAATGTCGGAATACATGACTAAAAATGATATTCCCGAACTGATTGATACTGTCGATATAATTGATGACCAAATCATCGTAGATGCACTTATAACAAATAGTTATCATAATATTAGACCTGAGGAAATTATAAACCTGATGGACGAGGATGAACTGGTATTACTTTTTGCTTCACTTGAAAGGTAAGGTGAAAATGATGAAAAAGAAAAGTTTTGTTTTGTCTCTGATTATAATTCTTATGTTAACCGGTATGAGCCTGGCAGGCTCACATGAAAAAGAGAAGAGTTTGAGTGAATCAGGAAAGCAACTATATTTTGATTTGATAGAATTTGATCTTATGGAGCCCTTTCCTCATGAGCTATACCTTGCTGAGGCTCCAAGGGCACATATTGCACCAAAGCCTTTCACAAAGGAATTTTATTCTTCAAATGGGAATAAGTCCAAGTCACGCCTCATGGTGATCTGGCGGCTGGTGGATCATCTCGACCTTGACGAGGATACAGGTACAAAGTTTTTCCCGATATACCTCGAGTACATCAATACACGTAACAAACTGCTGGGAGAACAGAAGGAGTTGACTGAATCGATATCAGAGGGGGCGGATGATGAATCTGTTCCGATAAAAACCCTGAAAGAGAATGTTGTAAAACTCAAAAAAGTAGAAAAATCCCTGAGGGATGAACGGGAAACGTTATTCAAAAAATCGGAAAACATTCTAAATGAACGTCAGCACATCAAACTAATTGTTTTTGAGGATAAGCTGAAGAGAGACCTTTTCTCACGGTTCAGGTCGAGAAGAATAAGTTCTGATTCATCTGAGAGGTTAGATAAAAGTAAGGAGTCACTTGAAAAAGCAAAACAATTATTAGAAAGTGAAAAAAGAACCAAGTAAGAGAAATAAAGTCTCAGTAAACAAGCAGTGATATGTAATGCAGCCAGTTAAATAATTTCCATGAGATCAGCCTGTATCCAGCCCCCTGCACCGCTCTTGAGCCGTATCAGGTTCCATGAGTACTGCCCGCGCTCGATTATGACTTTCGTGCCGGTATGAATGGTGAAAACATGAGTGTTTTCAGTACCTGGACCGGAATATGCTTCAGCTTCCTCCGACATAATGACAGCTTCAACCACCGTGGCATTGTAATGAAGCTTTTGTATGAGCACACCAGTTGACACTATACAAACAAACAGGCAAACACCAGCAAGGGAAGATGTCGTTATTCTTTTCCATTCCTTTGTGAACAAAGCAGCTGTAGCACATATCATAGCCATGGCAAATGTCAATCCCGACCATATTGCTGCAGCATTGATATTAATGGCGTTATACCGGCGGGCGGCGAACGTCAGAAGAACATTTGAATTTTCCGGCTCCTGATCCATTTTAATAGAATTCAGATATGCAAGATTTGCATGGGCATCCTTATCGGATGGTGAGAGTTTTAATGCACGTTCGAGATAAAGAATGGCTTTACCTGTGTGACCGGCTCTGTATGCTGAGTTCGATGTGTTGTAGTAAAGTTCAGAATTTTTTATCCCGCTCTGAATGAGTTCCTCATACAGTGTAAGGGCTTCGGTAAACTGGCCGTTGCGGTATAAATTTCCCGCCTCGTTATATCGGATTACCTGTTCGCTTCTATTGGAAACCTGTGTATGAACAGGTATCGCTATAGAAAGCAGAAAGAGTAAAATGTAAGTTGTTCTCATCGCCATATTTACAAACCAGCTTTCAATTCGTTAAGGATGGATTGTGTCTCTTTAAGGAGATTTTCCTGAATCCGGTTATCTGAAGCGGAAGAAGAAAACCTGGTGAAATCACACAGTTCGAGGTTTTTCCTTGTTCTTTCAGCCAGTTCGGAAGAGATGCCGTTTTTCATGATTGTATCTTCAAGTTCGCGTGAAGTAAGAGTTCCTGTCTCGATGTTTAACATATCACCGATATATCCCACGACAGCATCACTTAGACTGCCACAAAAATCATGAGTATCATCGCTCGTAAGTAATTTAGATGCATTCGCGAGTCTTTTTAGGGCATTTTTCCAGGCATTGATACGTCGTTTCATACCGGTATTACGTTCAATTGCATCGCTTCTTCTTTTCAAGAGCAAAGCGGAAACAAATCCTGCAAACGGAATAAAATATGTAAGATAAAATAATTTATTCGCATAAACACGTCTTTCGGGGCTTTCTATTATTGTTTTGTCGGGTTTTATATATCGAATATCTGTGGCGATATTTTCAATCGTTTTCCTCGAACTCATTACTGCTGTTTGATCGGAAGCTAAAGCTTCTCCGGGCGATACTCTTAGTTTGATGGGTGCGGTTGATACGGTATGATAGGATTCATCACCGGGATTAAAGAAAGTTATAGAGAACGGATCAAGGGTGATTTCTCCCTGACTCCTGGGGATTATTACAAATTCCCATGTTTTGGTTCCGCCCACGACAAATCCTGAGTTTGAAATATTTTCCGATACCTTGGGATCATAGGTTTTGAACGCAGAAAAATCCGGTACATTAACCGAAGTAATGAGATCGAGATTTCCATTACCCGTCACGGATACCTTGATAGAGACCACCTCACTAATATTGACCTCCGTTTTATCAACCGATGACGATATGGAGAAATTACCTACCGAGCCGTTGAAAGTATCCGGCTTTCCTTCCTCAGAGAGAGGCTTAACCTCGATAGTAATCGGTTCGGTGGTTAAGGTATTGGAACGCCTGCGTGAAAAAAAGCCGTCACCCCAACTGTATGCCAGGGCAGCCGGTCCGATAGTAAGCTCACCGGAGGTTGTGGGGAACAGGGCTGTTTTAATGGTGTTTATCTGGTAAATCCTGTTTTCTATTATCCGGGTTGATGGCGGAATCTCGGGAAGTTTTACAGCCCAGAATCCGGTTGTTGTGGGAGGGGAATACTCGGTGTCAAATATGTTGAGCTGGTTGTAAAGCTCAAAGGTGAGGATTACCTGTTCTCCAACGCAGGGTGTTTTTTTGTCTACAAATGTTCTGATAAAGACATTATCACTGTTTACTGAACTGCTTCGGGATCTCAACCCTGACGATGAAGGAGGGGAGGGCAGTTTTTGAGAGGTACCGGCGGTTACCACCTCAACCTTTGTTCCGGGAGCCGAAAAACTCTGATTTCCAACCTTTACGGTTACTGCACCGACAGTGGAAGTCCCGATCTTTGTGGGTAAAAGATAATAGGTAAATGACTTGTTTGTAGAAGTTCTCCCGTTGTTAATTTCTATTTCGGTGCTTTGACCGAGGGGACCTGTTACTGTAAAATCAGGTGTAGTTTCAAGGATAGGAGAGCCGGCATTGGAAGCATCCGGTCCCGAAATCCTTACCGTCAATGTAATGCGTTCATTAACCGGTACTTTTGTGGGATTGACAATAGAGGACACATCTATCTGGGCACATAATGCAGCAGATGCTACACTCAGCATGAGAATCATGCAAAATAATGTCAAATACAAAGCCTTACCAGTCATTGCCCAGTCTCATTTCTTTTTGCATTTTTTGTTTGCGAAGTGAAAGAGCTTTTTTCTCTTCATCGTTAATAGCGTCAAGAATTCGCTGTGCCTCTTGTGGTGTCATAGGTTTCTGTTCGTTATCCATTTGCTGTGATTTCTGCTGTTCCTGATCCTGCTTTTCATTCTCCTCGGAGCTGTCCGTCCTGTTTTTCTTTTCGTCGCTTTTTTGTTCTTCCTCTTCCTGTTTCTCCTGAGTGTCCTTTTTTTGCTGACCATTTTGCTTATCAGAATCTTCTTTTTGCTTACCGTTATCCTGTTGTTGTTCCTGCTGCTGTTTTTGTTGTTGCTGCAATTTCCGGACAGTTATTTCAAGGTTATTTCTGATATCCTCGGATGATTGATCGAGCTTGACTGCTTTTACGTATTCCTCTATAGCGCTTTCGAGATTACCCGACAGAAAAAGGGTGTTGCCGGCATTGAAATGGGCTGCCGCCTGCTGGTTGCTTTTATTAAATCCTTGTACCGCAGTGTTTAGTTCACGTAACGCCGCTTCGGTTTCATTCTGCTCGGAAAGTGCAGTACCGAGGTTAAACCTCAATTCTGGGGAATCCGGATTTTCAGTGACAGCCTCGGTAAAATGCTCCGAACTCTCGTCATATTTCTGCTCGTTGTATGCTTTAATACCGCGTTTGTTGGCTGATGAAGCCCGGTCGGCATTTGAAACAGCCGGGGATAATAGAATAAAAATACAGATGTATAGAGATATTTTCATGACACTTCTTTCCACCGTGAGGGCAGCATCCCGCTGCGTCGTTCACCCAAACTAATCCAGATAAGGAGAAAAAAGAGCGACATCCCGAGCGGGAGCTGATAACGTTCCTTTAAACGCGAAATTTTACGTTCGTGGATATCCGTTTTATGCCGGGTTCCCAGGTGATCGATTATCTCCTGTATATCGACTTCACCGTTCACAGTACGCAGGTATGATCCGTTGGTTTCACTGGCGATACTGATAAGAGTGTCCTCATCGAGTGAGGTTTTAACCACATTTCCTTTGCTATCCTTTTTGTAATCTTCCAGTTCGCCCCGCTCGTTTCGAATGGGAATAATTTCACCGCTTCTTGTTCCGATTCCGATAGTAAAAATACGAATGCCCTTGGATGCTGCTTTTTTTGCAGCACTTCCTGGATTACCGCTGAGATTTTCCCCGTCGGTAAAGAGAATAATGAGCTGACTTTCACTGTCAGCATCGGAACCTTTTTCCAGAAGTATAAGAGAACCTTCAATTGCTTCGCCAATATTTGTACTCTGTTCCGGAATAATTCCTATGTCAATGTTGTCTAGGAGTGTTTTTGCCGCACCGTAATCTGTAGTCAGTGGGCACTGTACAAAGGATTTTCCGGCAAAAGCAAGAAGAGCCACACGATCACCTTTCAAATTGTCTATAAGACGGTGTATTTCATATTTTGCCTGTTGTATCCGGTTGGGTTTTATATCCTCAGCAAGCATGGAGTATGAGGTATCCATGGCGATAACTATATCAATTCCCATGCGCCTTAGAATTTCTGTTTTTGTTCCGAACCGGGGTTCGGTAAGTGCAAGTACTAAAAAGACCATGCCAAGAGCATACAAAAACCATCTGATTCTTTGTTTTGCTTTGCTTTTTGAACGTGTAAGAGTATTATAAAGTTCCAGGTTTGCGAACCGCCGCCTGTCCCTTCGGCTTACCAGAGACAGAAACCCACCTATGGCTAAAAGTACGGGTAACAGCAGTAACAGCCAGAAAACCTCGGGATTATTAAATGCCATGGTCAGGGAAGCCTCCTGAGAATTGTTCTGTCAAACACAAAAGAGAGCAAAAGCATCGTAAAACCAGCCATGAGAAACCACGAATACCAATCATCGTAGTCAACCCATTCTCGGTGTTTTATTTTCGATGTTTCGAGCTTGTCGATTTCATCATATATACCCTGAAGTTCCCGGGTGTTTTTGGCACGGTAATAATTGCCTCCGGTTATACTTGCAACTTCTTTCAGGATTTCCTCATCGATGTGTGTTTCGATGGTATAAACTCTTCCATAAGCCCTGATAGGCGCCTCACCTTCTGTTCCCACGCCGATTGTGTATATTTTTATTCCCAGAGTTTCAGCAATTCGGGCGCCGGTCAGAGGATCGAGATTACCTCGGTTGTTCATGCCGTCGGTAAGAAGAATTATTATCTTGCTATTTGCCTCAGATTTGCGAAGCCTGTTAATGGATGTGGCTATGGCCGAGCCGATTGCAGTACCATCATCGATACGCGATTCCTTGGCGCGTTCAAGGAAAGAAGCGAGCATGTTATAATCAATAGTCAGCGGGCAGAGGGTAAAACTCTGTGCTGCAAAAACGACAAGACCGATTCTGTCGTTTCTGCGAAGTTTTATGAAATCGCTCACCACCTCCTTTGCAGCTTCAAATCGTGTAATTGGGTGAAAATCCATAGCTTCCATGCTGGATGATATGTCAAGTGTAAGAATAATATCGATTCCGCGTTCGGTCCGTGTATGCAAGCTCTGGCCTGTTTGAGGTCTTGCCATGGCAACTATGAGAAGGAAGACGGCTTCCACTACGATGAACAGGGATACAACACGTTTGAATGTTCCCATTCCGGTTCCGATCTGTTTAAAAACAGATGTATGTGAAAACAGCAAAGTAGCTTCATAAGGTCTTTTGTTTAAAAAGTATCTGACAAACACCCATAAGGGGATAAGAAGCAATATCAGCCAGGCAGGATCGGCAAATCGGAACATTTCAGCGTTCACCTCCTGTCTGTTTCACCTTTATTTTATCAATCGTTTCACCATCATTGACCTCAGAGAGTGCAGATTCCTGGGCGGCTGCAAACTTTTCCCTTTCACTCTCAATTTTTTCCAGTACATTTTTAACCGCTTTGAGTGCCCTGTCAATGACTGTGGAAATGTATTCTGGTGAGGGTGTATATTTTGCAAACTTGACCATATCAGATTCTATAAGAACATCCCGAATCTGATCAACTATTGAGGAATCAACGGTATCACTGGAAATGTTTGAAATAATTTCTTCCGTTGTTTCATAAAGAGCGTCAAAATTCATGTTTCGATGGATGAAACCGCGCATGGCATTTGAAACATGTATATATAATTCCTTAATATGTCCTTTTTCATAAAGTTTCAATGCCCTGATACGTTCAAATTCAGCGATTTCGTCTATCGGTTCAGAAGGTTGTATTATTGAGCCGCTCTTTTTCTTTCGAAAGTAAAAATATACCCCGATTATGGCAATAAATATAATTACTATAATTATCAACCAGGGGGGAATACCTCTGAAAGCAATACTGAATGGACTTCGATTAGGCAGGAGAGATCCACCGGATACCTCTTGTATTGCCAGGGTAAGAACATTTGATTCTGCTTTTCCGGAATCGCCATCGGCGGTCATGTAATCAACATAAAAGGGCCCCACAGTAAGAGAGTCAACGGCAAAAACATAGGTTAAAAAACTATAATTCTCTCTTGTTATGCCTGAATTAAATTTTTCAGTAGTTTTCCCGGTCTCTTCTATATCTATAAATAGCGACTTATCAACAAGATAGGGTTCGCTAATACTAACTTTTTCGGGGATGGTAACACTGCAAAAAACTGACAGGGAATCGCCGATGGTGAGAGATGTTCTTGATGAATATACTTCAACTGCAATGTTTTCAGGGGAAATGGCATGTGATACCATTTCCCCCGTAAACACAACAAGTAAAAAAGAAAAAATGTAAAAGATTCTATGGTTCATAGACACATTATCAGTCACCAAAAACGTCTTCTAATACGTTGTTAACTGTTAAGACAACCCGGGATGCAGAAACATAAATTATAGGTGACAGGTTAGATGTTACATAGGTATTTTGCTGTTCAGTCGCAAAAGATTTGCCGTAATATATCTCAGTAAGCAGTCTGTCATCCTGGTAAAAACTGAGAACCGTTTGAGGTTTGTCAAGACCGGAATTAGCAAGGTCTTTTTCTGTTGGTTCAAGTGAATACATATCTCTGATCATCAGGAAAGCGCTTATGGAGAAAATACGTGAAATGGTTTCTTGCTGTACGTTTTTATCTATTGGGGATATAACACTCCAGTTTTTCTGAGAATCTTTGGAAAAAGTAATTGGTTGTCCTGCTGTATCTAAAACAATTTTGTTAACAATTTCTCTGTTGAATTTTATTGGCTGCTTATCAATGAACCATGTAGTAACACGGTTAAGTAAAATAAGAAGGGAATTATTAAGAGAGAAAATAAGATCATTATCAAATCTTTTTGCATACCAGAGATGTCTTAAACCAGGTTCGGAAATCTTGTTGCCGATCAATATCATTTTATTTGGCATCCCATATTTCAAAGTTATATTAAAAATAACACTTGGATTATTAAGTCCATATTTTGCAAGATCATCTGTTTTTTCCTCTTCTCTCGTCATAATTTGTGATTTGTTGATTTCTTTAGCAAGGTCACTAATATTTTTTTGATCGGCAAGATGGTAATACGGTTCCATCATGAACCAGGTAATATCATTGTGTGCGAGAACTATTTTATTGGCGTCGCCTTCCGTTCTTATGATTTCGATTCCGATAATATCATCAGCGAGTACATTGAGAATTGATCTCGAACGATACGATGCTATGGGTTGTTTCATGATATCGGTGAGTTTTCTTTCTACTGCGAGTACACGGTTTTCAGAAGCAAAACAAACATATGACATTGTCCTGTCGGGAGTGTAGGAACCGACAAAAATTGTATCAGATTCACCAGTAACATAATTCATTGCCATATAATAATCAGGTTTTGCCAGCTCATATACGCTCAAATCTTCCGGGTTATTATCTACTTCGATAAGTATATCGCTTCTGTCCAGTGAAAAGAAAAGAGTGTATATAGGGTCTTTATCCGCTTCGCTTTTAACAGGTGCGGTAATATTCCAGATTCGACCAACACCGCGCTCAAAAGTAATAGAGGAATCCGGTCGAACGAGGGTAAAACTTTTGATATTATCAAGGTCGAACCGTATCAGTTCTCTTTCTTCAGCTTCACGAATTTTTCTTTCTTCTTCGACCTTGTAAACTTTAAAATATACAAAGATACCAATTGCTATTATTAATACAAGAGTAAGAAGTGATTTAATCAATTTCATTATTAATCTCCAGTTAGCGTCTGCGATACCAAACAACTATACCAATAAATAAAATAAATGATGGATATAGTATTAATGTAAACCACGTAAGTTTGCGTCTCTCCTGTTGATTTAGGTTGACTGGTGTAAAAATTGCCAAATTGGGAGTAACTTCAATTATTTTTTCGTTTCTTGTTATCCAGTTAACCGTGTTGAGGAAAAGGTTTAAATTTGAGGGAAATGGGGTGACGATAGAATTCGTTATGAACATGCTGTTCCCCCAAAAGGACGATCTGATGAAAAAGAACTGGTCTTCATCTGTTTTAAGGGAATCGGGAAGTAAGAAATTACGTTCGGTTGCCATTGCTATAGTAAGCGGGCCTTTCTTTTCATGTTCATCACGTGTAGGTTTTATGTTTGTTTCGACGGTTTTTGCAGATTCAATATCCGTTTCAGCCCAGCTGTCCTCGCTGGAAGCTAAAAGACGGGTGCACTTTGTCATACTTCTTTGAGCAACATCTATGCTTCGAACAAAAGGGAATATAAAAGTCTGATTTGGTAAATTATCGGTAATCTCATGCTCATTCTGTGCCTCACATAAAGGAGATATCGGGCCGCCCATATCAGTTGTCATTCTGCTAGAGGTTTCATAAATATAGTCATTCCCGTACTCGAGGTTGTATTTCGTTAAAATGTTCTCAAGATTTGTTTCTTTCCCCGGATTAACCATGAGAAAAATTCTGCCTTCACTGTTCAGGTATTTATCAATCATCTCGGCCTCATCATCAGTAAACGGTACAGTCTGTCCCGCAACGATGAGAAGTGTGCAATCATCCGGTACTTTACCTTCATCAAGAATATTCACGGTTTTAACAAGGTAATTCTGCTCAATAAGGCGGTCTCTTATAGTACTTAAACCCATACGGTCAGAATTGTTGATTTGTAGTTCCCCATGCCCTGTGGAGAAATAGATTGTTTTTGTCTGCTCGGTCAGTAGTCTGTAAAGTGCTATTGTCAAGTTTCGTTCAGTATGATACTGTCCCGGTGGTGGGGGATTTAGAAGTGAATTTTTTGATTCTGATTCAAAAACAATAGTTCTTGGAAAAGAAACATCATATTTTTCAGCTATTAAGGGATTCTTGATCTGATCAATGAACTCGACATTGATATTTTTGTTTTCCTTTTTATATTTTTCAAAAAGAATACGTATTCTTTCCTGATAGGCACTGTTGGTATAAAATGCTTTAATATTCACTTCAAAATCGATATCATTGAGAAGATTTATTGTCTCTTTTGAAAGAGTATTTAATTTATTTTTTGTTACATCAAATAATGGTGTTTTTACTGCTATTATGTAGTTAAAAATAAACAAACCAACAACGAGAGCAATTGCGAAAATTACCGGACTGAGACCGAACTTAAAAAACTTTTCTATCATTACTTGTGTGATGTTTGTTGTTTTCCCCTGCATAGCTATTGCCTCCATCTTGCAGATTCAATAGAGATTCCGGTCAGAAACAGCCAGAATGTTGTCATTGACAGATAATAAACGATATGTTTTATACCGATGTATCCCAGCGTAAATGAATCAAGATGATCAGCCAATGATATATACCGTAAGAGCAGATTAAACGGCTCGGCTATGAATCTTGAGGTATAAACAAGAAGCCACAGACCCATGATAAACGTCAGAGTTAGAGCCGCCGCTACAATCTGGTTTTCCGTCAGTGAACTGAAAAACATGCCTATAGAAATGAGTGTGGCACCTAAAAGAAAAGTTCCCAGGTAAGAACTCAAAACAGGCGCCAAGTCAAGTTTGTAGCCCGAGTGAACCATCATGAATATATTGAATGCCACAGTCAATAACATCATGATGGAATATATGGTCAAGCAGGAAAAGAATTTGCCAAAGAGCACCTGTGATGTTGTTATAGGAGAAGTCATTAATAGTTCCATGGTCCCGTTTTTCTTCTCTTCAGCATAAAGGCGCATTGTGAGTAACGGAGTTATGAGAATAAATATATAGTCCATAAAGCTGAACATAGTGCTTGCTACATTATTAACATTTATTAAAGAAACTTCTATACCGTAATTAGTGGCTCTCATCAGTTCATTTATTGTTTGTGTGGCAAAAGAAAAGAAAGTATCCTTGAAATTATTCCCGACCGTGAGAAGGAACACAGTAGCCAGTATGTAAAAAACCGGAGAGACGAAGTAACTTTTAATTTCTCTGTCATAAACGGCTAAAATATTTCTCATTATTTATTATCTCCGACTAATTCATGGTTACATTAATGAATATTTCTTCAAGAGTCATTGACATTTGTTTAAGTTCCAATAACTCAAGATTTTCATTAACTATAGTACGTGCAATATTAGGACGTATATCTCGAGAATTATCTGATTCGAGTTTAAAAATTGTTGAATCGTGTGTACTTTGAGTTTCATTAATATTAAGTACACCGTCTATTTTTTCAAGCTTTGATGCAAGTTTAGGTGCTTTTCCCCTTACCTCAACAGTGAGCAGCTCGTTGCGTGGTATTTTCTCTCGAATATTTGACGTGGAATCCTCTGCTACGATTTTCCCGTCGTTAATGATAACCACACGCTCACAGGTTATATCAACTTCAGGGAGAATATGTGTGGAGAGAATGACTGTGTGGTCACCACCGAAGCTTTTGATGAGATCACGTATTTCGACTATTTGAATGGGATCGAGTCCTATGGTCGGTTCGTCTAGTATCAAAAGCTTGGGATTATGTATAATTGCCTGAGCAATTCCGACACGCTGACGATATCCCTTCGAAAGGGCACCGCACTTGGTTCTATGATATTTTTTGAGTCCACATTTTTCTATTACTTTATCTACACTATTTTTGAGCTTCTTTTTTTCTACACCTTTTATTTTGGCATTAAAGTGCAGATAGCTTCTCACAGACATATCCAGATAAAGGGGGGGGTGTTCGGGAAGATAACCTATACGTTTTCTTACCTCAAGCGAATTATCTACAATATCCAGACCGTCTATAGTTACATTTCCTTCAGTAGGTGAGAGATAACCGGTAATTATCTTCATCGCGGTTGATTTTCCTGCACCATTCGGTCCCAATAATCCCAGAACCTCGCCTTTTTTCACGGAGAAGGAAATCTTATCGAGGGCCATTTTTGTACCATAATATTTGGTCAGATTTTCAACTTCGATCAATGAGTTTCTCCTTTGATGTATACTATATTAAGATTGTTTTTACAGTAAAATTGTCCCATAATACATCTTTATGGCGTTTTGTTCTGTAAGTTAGATTAAAAAATAAAAAGCTTCTATTGGAAATTGATAAAATACATTAATACGGAGTTTCATTTTCAATTTCAGTAATAATGTTTTTAACCCTGCTGATCTGTTCATTGGTACAGCAGATTAATAATCTTACTGAACCTTCGGCACCCCTTATACCACCTGCTGATATCTGAAATGCCTGTGCTCCGGTCAAAATATCAAAAGCTTCAATTTCAGTAACAATTGTTCCCCTCATTGGCATAAGAGAATGCTCTGGATTTTTATCCATGCTCAGATCTGATATTTCACCGATGTCGAAGCCAATTTCCTTTTCAAGTCCCACCGGTATAACAAGACGCAATTTCTTACCGTAAAGGTTACCCCAGAATCCACCGACAGTGCCGCCGGCGGGATGACCCACAAGGCAACCGGCAGTGCGTTTGTCGTAGTTTAATGCATTTGCGCCCTTGATGATAACATCTCCTGGGCTCATGTTTTTCGAAGCTTCGATGACCGTTTCACCATCCATATGTATTTCACCCTTATGTATAATTATATCATTAATTTCTTTCTTGGAGCTTTTAATTTCAGGGTGCGGATTTTTTGGAACAGTCACGCCTGTTGTGTAGATAAAAGGTTCCAGTTTAAAATCCAGGAATTCTTCAGCTATATAAGAAGTTGTCGTGCCACGGCAAATACCGATAGTACCATTATTATATGCTGACTTAACAACAGGGTGTTTTTTAACTCCTTTTGCAATAAGTCTTTTCGATTGTGAAACAGTAAGAACAATTTCAAGTTTTATCATCTGAGATTTCTTTTGTTACATAAATAATTATTGAGACCGCTTGCTAAAGTTCTTTGAGGTCTACCTGAATTGTTTTATTCGTTTCTTAAAAAACAGGATCAATGCATCGTCATATGGTTTGCCGGTCAAAAGTAATATCTGGTCGACGCCGTTTCTTTTGAAAAGCTGTGATAGTTTGTTGTACCGCTCTTGCATATATATCCAGTACTTTTTTCGTAATCCTCTGGATGACGTATCGATCATGAAAACCTCACCGGTCTCGGCATTTTCCAGAGCAATAACACCTGAATCACTCAGAATATCCTCACGTTCATCTCTTATGGTAATTGCGATTACATCATGTTTTTGTGCTGCTACACTGAGTGCAGTTTCATATCCGCTGTCAAAAAAATCTGAAATCAGGAAGACAATTGCTTTACGTTTCAGGATACGGC
>JBHPFF010000003.1:0-56233 GCA_042572165.1 Candidatus Latescibacterota bacterium
GGAAATAATAAAAAAATTGTGGGATATGGAGATTTATTGTGGGTAGCTACTTAAAAATACTTTCCGGATATTATCCCGATCTTTCCCAAGGTCATTTGCCGAGATATTGTCTTGAATTGAACGATTGCGTTGCTATTCTGTTTAACTACACCGTTATTGGATTGATTCAATGGATATGTATCTATAAAATGTGATATTTCACTGTTTACCAAGAATATACTTAGCAAATTTTAACGATTAGCATGCATAAAACACTTGCAAAAGAATTTGGAAGAAGTAATATTCGTTTATCAACAAGATTGCGGGGGATTTTGACTGCTCATAAATTTGATAAGGAGAATTCCGGGTATATAGGACAAATTCTACTATACCTTAGATGTGCGGGAGAGCTTGCATCAAATGACACTGGTGCGGTATTATCTATCCTTATGAAGTGATGTTGCATTATATCTTGAATAGTAGAATGGACTGATATATAACAATTTAGGTGATATTGTGTCTGCCAAGGTTTTTCATGCCAAAGCGGTTGAAAGATTTATTTGAGTTGACTTCAATAAGTTTAGACTACATATTTTATTAGTATTCTATTATAAAATAACAACATAATTTATAAATTGAGGTATTAATATGGCATTCTTACAATGGGATGACAGTTTGAGTGTGAATATTAAAGAGATTGATAATCAACATGCTAATTTGATTGAAATGGCAAATAATCTCCACAACAGCTTAAAAGCAGGTCAAGGAAATAACATTTTGAGGCCGTTATTAAATTCTCTTGTTGAATATGCAATAACTCACTTTGCAACTGAAGAAAAGTGGATGAAAAAGTATAATTACCCTGAATTAATACAGCACAAACAGGAGCATCAAACATTTATTTCAGAAATTAAGAATTTTATAAATAAATATAAAGAAAGGACACCCTTGCTGGCTCGAGAAATACTATTATATCTTGGTAGTTGGTACAGAAAACATATCATTGAAAATGACAAAATGTTTGGAAAGTTTTTAGAAAAAAATAAAATAAATTTATAATTTGCAGTAATCGTCTTACCTAATAATTGGTTTATACTACTCATCTTAATTTATTTTTATTTGACTTGCCATATTATGGATGTGTATAGTCTTTTATTTTCGAGTTTATAAATGAGCTTATTTTTTTAATTAAGGATGAGTCTATTATGGTACTTAGTAAAGAATTCACCCATTGTCCAAAATGTGAGACTGTTTGGAACAGGAGAATTGATTTTCTTTCTGATACTTCAACCGCAATTGTTGCTTATAATCCAGATTTTGAATATTTAAACCAAGGCACCTTCGTTTTTAAGCATGATACTTGCGATTCAAACATTGAACTTCAGGTAATCAATTTTAATGACCTATATAATGGGCAAATTTTCACAGAGAGAAAAACAGGAACAAAAAACTGTCCTGAGTACTGTCTTAATTCATCCGAATTACGTCCTTGCCCTGAAGAATGTGAGTGTGCTTATGTTAGGGAAATAATGCAGACTCTAATACCAGTTTATTGAGTATTTAGGAATTCTTGTCAAAATTGAAGTATAACCATGATATATGTTTTTAATCTATTATTGCTTGATATATATGATCACGCTATTTCTCCGATATAACCATTCTTTCCAACAAACTGTACTCAATGTTGGATTACATCTCTGCCCTTAAACGCTCTCAGAATACACGATAGAGATATTCATGACTATGTTTGTGATGTTATTCGAGCTATATTCTTACGCCCAATTGGAAACAAGGTAAAAACCGCTAAAATGTTAATTAGAAAACAGCATTTTCATCATCAAATTTTTCTTACCCCTATCCATAATACCTTTTTTTATTTTTTAGCTCTCGAAACCACCGTTTTGCCAGTATGTTTTCACCTCTGTTTTAAGTTCTGAATGCAACCTATTCCACCTTTTATGTATGGATTTCACCATACGAAGCACATTTTATTATTATAGTGTCTGACATTAATTACCTCTATTACTTAATATTTTAAAAAAATCAAAATATATTTTTAACAGGCTCTGAGTTTATAGTTGTTTACAAAATATTCTCACAAAAATATATCTGTGATGTTTAATAATAAGCAAATCAAGGAAACAGTTACATTTTCGTTTCAATCCATAGAATAAATGAGTATACTGAATGGGAAGCAGTTGAGCAATTTCCCGCAAATCATTTATTTACTTGAGAAATAGGGAAGTCGCATATTCTGCTGTAATTAGATATCGCTTTGACCATAGGAAGGTGAGCCATGAATCGACTGAATTGGCAAATGTTGATTGGGGTAGCGCTGCTAATTCTTTCAATCATTCTTTATGCCGCACACTATTTCATTTTTCACGATCTGCACCACATCTTCATTTACATGGTTGGTGACATCGCCTTCGTACCGATTGAGGTACTCCTGGTAACCTTAATTTTGCATCGTATACTGAGTTATAGGGAGAAGCAGGTGCTTCTGAAAAAGCTTAATATGGTGATTGGGGCATTTTATAATGAGACCGGAACGGAACTCCTGGGAATGTTGACACCCTTTCTGGTGGATGCCGAGCAGGTTACTCCTGCACTCAGGTTTAACACCACCTGGAAAGATGCCGATTTTAATCGCGCCCAGAGCACTTTCACCTACGAAACCTGCTGGATGAACAGCAAGAGACAGAACATGGATGATCTAAAGACATTTTTAGAATCACATAAAACGTTTCTCCTTCGTCTTTTGGAAAATCCTAACCTGCTCGAACACGATTCTTTCACCGATTTGCTCTGGGCAGTGTTCCATCTTGCCGACGAGCTTGTACACCGTGAACGGCTGACCGACCTCACCAACGAGGACCTTGAACACCTTTCAGGCGACATGAAACGGGCTTATATCTTTCTTGTTTCCGAGTGGCTGAAATACATGAACCACATCCGTCTTGAATACCCCTACCTTTATTCAATAGCGGTGCGCACTAATCCGTTTGATCCCTCCGCTCGGGTGGAGATAGCCTGAAGTTCCGCGCCGAAGAAATCGGAACTGAGGCGTAACCGTAACGTAGGTAATCATGGAGATCTTGTTTTCTCACCTTTAACTCAGTACTATGTGACCATCAAAAAAACGAATGAGAAGGAAGGATAGATGTCTGCCAAGTCAGACGAATTTACCGTCAACATATACAATATATATTATCATATTATGTCATGAATATCATAGATGATTTTGCTCTTAAATAATCCCCGTTTAATCCCGCGAGCATATGACCACTAAATGAGTTGGCTCTAGCTGATTGTTAATATAAATATTAGAAAAACTCCAGATTGCATGGGACGCGGGAATCGAACCCGCGTCTTATGCGCATACTGTTTAGCGCAAACACCATTCTGAAGCACGAAATACAGCCCCAGAATCCACGATCTCCGTTGAGGGAATACCTATCATGGATAGTTGGTAAACTGGACAAAACAAGGCAGTATTCTGCAATCAGAATCTCATTTATATCCTTAGCAAGTAAAGCCAAAACCCCTAAGCATCAAGCTACCCCTGTTAATCTCTGGGGATACCGGAATGTTTATGTATGTCAGGGGCGGGTTTGATATCAAGTGAGGCGCACAGAGCATTGAAATTTTATTTTTAGACCGTGCTAATGGAAAAAGTCAGTTAATCTCACAATAGATGAATCGTTGCGGGAGTGGATTGTGGAAAGGAAACCCAAACCTTACGGACATTTGATGTTTTGGTCAAACGGATAGGGATCAGCCGACAACATGAAGCGAAGTGGAATGATGTTCGGCCTGTATCCCTTTGTTATACGTTAGTCTTTAATGAAGATAAGAAGCTCCATTAATATCAACAATGCCCCCAGTCAAATAATCGGAGACTTTGCTAGCTAAAAACACAACCGTGTGTGCGATTTCTTCAGTTGTTGCAGTACGCCCCAGAGGACTTTGATGGCGAATAGAGTCCCCATCAGAACCAGATAGCAATGAATCTGTCATCTCTGTATGTACAAAAGATGGTGCTATCGCGTAAATAAAAATGTTGTATGGCGCGAGAGCTTGTGCCAACGATTGGCTGAGAGCGTTTAATCCAGCTTTGCTAGCCCCATAAGCAGGGGCATTTGGTTCACCTCGAAAGGCACCTCTCGATGATACATTGACAATTTTGCCACCACCATGCTCTATCATATGCTGAATAATACAAAAAGATAAATTGGCTGGTCCTGTTAAATTAGTACGTATAGTCCTTTCCCATGTATCTTGCCACTTTTCATATGTACAATCAGTTGTTTGGAGTTCCTCATATATCCCCGCATTATTAACCAGAATATTAATTCTGCCAATTTTACGAATTACAGTTGTGGTCATATCTTTAACAGCAGCAGGGTTGGATAGATCGGCCTGAACTAGTAAATGAGAGTCACCAGGAAGATCAGCTAAGGTTTGCTCAGCAAGCCGATGATTCTTGTGGTAATGAACTACCACTTGTGCACGTAATCTTGCAAATTGCAGGGCAATTGCTCGTCCAATTCCGCGCGAACTACCTGTTACAAATACAACCATATTCGTAAAATCAAAGTCCACGTTATCCTCCTTCCGTAATGCTATTAAGCCATAATGTGTTTAAGAAAATGAGTCTTTAACTGTATAACACCGCGGTTCACCTGCCGTCACTATCAATATAGCACATAACTAAGGCAGTCAGGTGCAATCGCTTGTTAGACATAAAATAATTTTATCCCTTTGCTTCCTGATTAACACTATGTGGACTATTATTTTTTCGAGTAAATAATATATTCGACAATTAATAAAAACAATGGAAAAGCAATGCTTAATAAAATCTGAGTATCCAATCCAATAACACTCTCTCCTTTTATCATATTTAACGACCTAAATATTAGAAATATTATGATTCCTAGCGTCATGTTTTGAAGTGTCCCGAAAATCCAAAAATTTTTTGTGTTCACGATTAATCTCCTTATGTATTCAAACACTTAGTATCTAACTAGGTCTTATATAGTTTCTATGCTAAGAATCTATATATAGATATTTGAGCTATATAAGACTCCAATAAAAATTCAACAGCAATACCACAATATTACTGTGGCTATCACGCAAAATCAAGCCGAATATGTTACCGGCACATCCACAATCACAAACATCTCCATGCCTCAGTCCAATCCGCATATATTGGGTTCAGATTTGTGATTTTGTTTTTCGTCAGGATTTGTGGTCAACGCTCTTCTGCAATACCCGCAGGAAATTGTCGCCCCAAAACTTCTTTATCTCTTCCTCGGTCAAGCCGCGAACCAGCATGGCGCGCGTGAGAAGCACGAGCTGCGACACATCGGGCACTATCGGAGGATCTGAGAAACCGTCATAATCTGAGCCAAAGCCCACCGTATCGATACCAACCAGGTCCGCCACATACAAAATATGATCCACCACGCGGTCGATGGTGGCTTTCTCCGGATCGTCGTCGATGTACCCGGGGAGAACTACGATGCCCATGACGCCGCCTCGTTCGGCGAGAGCCTTGATCTGATCGTCCGTTAAACACCGATATTGATGGCAGAGAGAAAAGACAGCCGTGTGGCTCATAATCGGCGGCCTCGTGGTGTGTTCGATGACATCAAAGAAGGCCTTGTCGTTGGAGTGGGAAAGATCGGTGATGATACCCATCTCATTTTCCGTCTTCAGCACCTCCATGCCGAAGGGAGTCAGGCCGACAGCGTTTTTGCGCTGCGCCTCCCGGTCTGCAAGCGTGCAGGCACCGGTGACACTCCGGGTGCCCTGCAGGAAGGTCGGGTCGCTCCCCCCCTCTCCGTGGGTGATGTGCACCGAGCGCACCCCGAGGCGATACAACAGCCGGAGGATATTCACATTCCCGTTGAGCCATCTTGCAGGGCCTTCAATTTCCATTATAATACCGACCTTGCCGGTCTTTCCGGCGCGAACCGCATCCTGTGATGAAAGAACCAGCATGAGGTCCTCGGGATGCGTATCAATCTGCTCCAGGATGAATTCGGTAATAGTCCAGAGGTCGGTGACCGCACTGTCCTCCACGAGAAAAAGCCCGACGTATTGCTGTCCACCTTCCGTCATCCGGGGTATGTCCGAATGGTAGGATGTATCTCGCTTCATCCAGCTCTTTGGATCCTCTTTACGGGCAAATCTTCTCACCGATGTATCCTGGTGGCCATCAATGATGATGCATTTTCGGTGAACGTCCCAGGCCTGCTCCATGGTGATCCCGCTTTTTGCAGCCCTTTCCTTCGCAAATGCGGGTGCCACCCCTGATGAAATGATTGCGGCAATTCCCGCTGTCGCTGTTTCCTGCATGAATGTTCGCCGAGTTTTCATGTTTCCTCCCGCTGTGACAGAACAGTATATGAACCGATATTCCCCATATCAAAATCATGAAAGATTATGTTTATGTCCCATTTTCCAGTTATTTCACCAACACCATCTTCCTCGTCTCACTAAATCCATTTGCTTTCAAAGTGAGGAAGTAAAAACCAGTTGGTATATTTGCTGTATAATGCTAAATGTTGTTTAATACATACACACTAGTTATATATATGTTGTATGTATAATGTTACTTTAACCCGCCTAAATGTACTACTGTTATTCAAGTTCTTTCGAGTATGTCGGCTATTATATTGTTCACAATATCGGGTTTGAAGCCGAATTTCATGGCAACAAGCGAGCACAATTGAAATTCTTCTTCATATATTTTCCTATCGATCATCATCATACCAATTAGCGCTGCAAGTTCTTCGATTCGGTCTTTTTCGTTTTGGGGAACTTCAATCTTCGGCATCTCGGAGTTGTTAACAATATCATCTAACTCATTCCCAGAAATACCCCACTCTTCAGCCACCTCCATCAATAACGCTTTTTCGTTTATATTGAAGTCATTATCTACTGCAGCGAGTGATGATAGAATTTTGATAAATGACCTCTTCTGTTCATCTGATAGATTTTTGTTTTTATTTTCGGATTTTGGCATATGTGCTTCCTTTCAATATTATTATTTGAAGTAAAGTAGCTGCAATCTAAATCATAACTAGTGATTGTATGTCGTCAAAGCATTTTGGACACTTACAGTTAAAAATTAAGGTGTAGATTTAGTAAGAAGCAACTGCTTTTTTTAAACCTCCTTTCCCTTGGTTATATGCTCGCCTCATCTTCATCGTTATGAACATCAACTTCACCTTGACTTTTCCTATTATTCGGATAAATTAATGGTAGGATGTTTAGAGGTTTTTACGATTTACATTACGCCCTCAACAACGGTCTGCTGACCAACACAAGAAGTGGTCCAAATAGTAGGGCAGGTCATTAAGCCGAATGGCCTGACAAAGTCTCTAATGAATATTTTTGCTATCATAATTCTCTCAACATTGATTCTTGATTTTGTAATGAATCTCATTGCAGATATTCTGAATCTTAAAACACTAAGCCGCGAACTTCCAGAAGAATTCAAAGACACCTATGACGAAAAGAAATATCGCATGTCACAGGATTATACAAGGGTGAAAATTCTCTTTGAATCCACCATATCCGTTGTGAGCCTTGCTGTACTGCTCGCATTCTGGTTTGCTGGTGGTTTTAATTTCATTGACGTCAGAGTTCAATCGTGGAACCTGAATCCGATACTGAGCGGTGTACTTTATATTGCAATTTTACTTATTCTCAGACAGATCCTGTCATTGCCCTTCAAGATAGTCACTACCTTCGTCATTGAGGAACATTTTGGTTTTAACAGGACGACTCCAAGCACTTTTATTAAGGATTTATTCAAAGGATTGACGCTTGCAGTACTTTTAGGTGGACCGTTTTTTGCTGGGATACTGATTATGTTTTCTTACGTTGGTAATTATGCCTGGTTGCACTGCTGGATAGCAGCGACACTATTTACCCTCTTTCTTCAATTTATCCTGCCCACATGGATTTTACCAATCTTTAACACGTTCAAACCCATTGAGAAAGGGAAGCTTAAAGACAGTATCCTCAAGTATGCTCGAGCGGTAAATTTTTCGATCACCGACATTTTTTCAATCGATGGCTCCAAGCGTTCAACTAAGTCAAACGCATTTTTTACAGGATTTGGCAAAAACAAACGTATTGCCCTATTTGATACATTAGTGGCAAACCATACAGTACCCGAACTGGTTGCCATTCTAGCTCATGAGATCGGACACTATAAAAAGGGGCATATTGTTCGGGGTATGATTGTCAGTATTCTCCACATGGGTGTTATCTTTTTCCTTCTATCGATATTTATAAGCAATGAGAAACTTTTTAAAGCTTTTTACATGGAACACATTTCTCTATATGCAGGATTTGTTTTTTTTAGCATGCTCTATACACCAGTTGAACTTTTTCTTTCGATCTTTATGAATATGCTTTCTCGCAGAAATGAATTCCAAGCTGACCTGTTTGCATCCGAAACAATAGAAAACACGAAACCTCTTATAGACGCTTTAAAAAAACTTTCGGTACATAACTTGACTAACCTCAGTCCTCACTCGTTTTATGTGCTTTTAACCTATTCTCATCCGCCGGTTTTGGAACGAATCAAAAAATTACAGAAAGTAAAACAATGTATGTAAAAGTGCATATCGTCAGCGGTTTCGGCTAAGTTTCATATGCTCAGCGTTAAAAATTTCCATACTGAGTTTTTCGTGAACCCTGAGCATTGTGGTCTTCAGACATTACTGACGTATTTTCAGAAATCAAGCATGCATTTTTTATGTATCATTCTACACCCTATACCCACCCATTTTCCGCATTCTGCAAGGTATAGTAGTCACACCACACTTCACTCCCGCCACCTCTTCTTCTGCAGGGCAATATACCTCGGGTGCGAACGAATATTTTTATTACATAATTCAGCAAATCTGATAGATGGTCTTACGAGTCTATCAGGTTGCTCTTCATATGTCTTTTCAAACCAATCCATTGCCTTATCGAGTTCACCCCAATACGCATAAATATGGGCTATTGTATCTGGATTAATGATTCCTTTTTTTGATTGCTCTATCAGTTCTTGGAGTATATTCTCAGCTTTCTCTTTTTCGCCTAAATCTATATAAATATATGCTATATATACCAAATACTCTTCCTTTTGTAGTTTAGCGAGTATCTGTTCCACTTTTGCTCTTTCCCCTGAGAGAGCATAGATGTTTCCCAACGACCTTTCACCCCATGTGCTATCTTCTAAATTTTCTCTTGCGAGTTGAACCACTTCAAGAGCTTCATTATACTTACGTTGACTGATAAGTAACTCTAAAAATTTATAATATAACCATCCATCAATTTCCGGAAATATCTCAATTCCTTTATAACATTCTTTTATGGCTTCATCATATCTGTCCAGATACAAATATGATAATGCTATTCTATAATAATAAGATCGATCCAGTGGATCAAGCTCTTGTGCTCGTTTGAATTCTTCAAGAGCATCATTGTCACGCCCCATAATTTCTAAATGTTGGGCATAATAATATTGAGCTATTACAGAGTTAGGATTAAGCTCGACAGCACGTTTAAATTCTTTTCCGGCAGCAGGGAAATCGTTATCTATTTTCTGGCTGATCAATCCTAATGAAACATGAACCTCGGCAAGCGTGTCATCAAGATCAAGGGCTTTATCTACAGCTTCCTTTCCTTTTCTATATGCTTCTTCTATTGACATATAGCCATAGTATCCCAATTCATGGTATGAATTGGCAATTCCTGTATAGGCAAGTGCAAAGTCAGAATCCTTTTCAACAGCCTTCTGGAAATTATCGAGACCCTTTCTTAACATTTCTTCTTGTTGCGATGAAGCACGCAGATTCCAGAAGTGACAACCCTGTAAATACAGTGCCCATGCTTCCGGATTTTCTGTTGGACGTTTTTCAATCGCTGCCTTCTCTTTTTCCAGAAGCTTAACTTTCAACGCTTCCACAATCCCCAGGGAGATTTCTTCCTGTATAGCAAACACATCTTCCAACTCACGATTATAGGCATCAGACCAGATATGGGATTCATCGGCAACATTTATAAGCTGTGCGGTGATACGTAGCTGATTGTCTGCTTTTCTAACGCTCCCTTCAAGTACAGTCTCTACGTTCAGTTCTTTCCCCACATCCTGGACTTTAACATCTTTACCTTTGAAGAAGAACGCTGAAGTGCGGGCAATAACACGTAAGCCCCCAACATTTGTTAGAGCATTAATTATCTCCTCTGCCATGCCATCACAGAAGTATTCCTGTTCCGGGTCATCACTCATGTTAACAAATGGCAGCACGGCGATGGATGGCTTTTTTTCTATGATTTCTTCAGTAGTAGGAACAACCGTTTCAGTGAGTATTTCCTTTGTGCTATAATGCATATACAGCGCATAACCAACAGCAATGACAGCAACAATTACTGCGACAACTAAAATAGTAATAGTGATGGTAGTAGTACGTTTTTTCTTTCTCAGCTTCAGTTGCTCAGCGGCAAAGGATTTCTTAAGTGGTGATTGGATAATATCACCTCTTTTCGACAGGTGACTTGTGGGCAATATAGGTAAGGCGAATGTATCTATATGTGAATATAATATAGATAGTTTATTGATTTTGTCAAGCTCATAAAATAATAGTACAAATGGCTGTGATAAACACCTCTGAGGGCACGACCTCACCTTGAAGCATATCCCTTACCTCTATACACATGATAAACTTCCCTCATAAGGCGTGCAGTTTTCTCTTTACATACACTGAAAATCACGTTATATCTACATTGTGAGGGAACTGAAACTACTCTGTAACATGGAACGCAAAGGGAATGCCGAGCGGGCTGTATTTCTGCACTCTTAATGCGAATGGCTTCACTGAGACGAGAAAGATGGTGTTGGTGAAGTAAGAACTTTAACTGTAAGTGTCCAGAATGTTTTGACGACATACAGTTGTGACTGAAATATTATCAGATTAAACTTGAACTTATTTTATATATAAAATAGATTATATAGTTGATTCACAGCAATATTTTTTATGTTTGACAGTTTTATTTAGGGTATATAACTTCTTTAATTGAATTTAATTCCCTTTGCAAGTGATGTGTTGGTATGTCCAATAAAAGACAGGTGTCGATTTCATTTTCGATCCATGTCATATGATTAAATATTTTTTGTTGTATTTTCTGTTGTGAAAATAATTTTACTAAAGAATCCACTTTTCACCTCACTGTATGATTAACATTTTAGAATTAAAAAGATATAAATAATTGTTAGGTATCACTGTGAGGTTCGAAGGAATTATTGTTTATGTTGGTTTTCCCGAATCACAGTGATACCTAATTTATTTTACAAAATGCAAAATATGTGCCATCAGTGCTCCAAATCTTTTATACTTCCATAACATATTTAAAGACAGTGGATTATGAGATTATTATGTGAGCGATTTATTGATTATAAAAATCATGAAAGTTTTAAAATGTCAAGTTAATGGAAAAAATGTCCGAATTATCAAACAATAATTTGATTTTTTCAGTACTTTTCGATGGACAATTAATCATACTATTCTCATGCAAACGATGGTATAAAGAGAATTGTGAAATCTATCATTGCAGAAATCTGATAAGCTACTCTGGAAGCAAGTGGATTTGTGAGACGAGGAAGATGGTGTTGGTAAAATAACTGCAAAATGGTACATAAACATAATCTTTCATGAATTTGATATGGGGAATGTCGGTAAAAATACTTGCAAAAAGAATTTGGAAGCGGTAAGATTTGTATATCGGCAAGATAATGGAATATTATGACTAATCATGAATTTGATATGGGGATTATCGTTTATACTAAAAAAGCCCGAATTTATACTCAGGTACTTGTTACAATGGCTTAAAAAATTAGAGTGACTACACGGAAAGTATAAGCGAGGTATGTAATTAATGCTAGGGATTTTTGTTGGCAGACAACCGATCTATGACCGTAACCTAAAAGTTATTGGTTACGAGCTTCTCTTTCGCAATTACGAAACTGAACAAGCAACGATAACTGATGGTGATCAGGCAACTACCCAAGTGATCCTGAACACATTCATGGAAATAGGACTCGAACGGCTTATTGGGAGTGGAAAGGCATTCATCAACCTGACACGTAATTTCTTTCTTGAGAAATATCCCCTTCCCTTCCTTCGGGATCGTGTAGTTCTGGAAGTTTTGGAAGATATTATCCTCGATGAAGAACTGATAGCGGGCGTTCGCGCTCTTTCGGACAGTGGCTTCACTATTGCTCTGGATGATGTCGTTAATCCTGAAGATATAATACCGTTACTTGATATAGCCGATATTGTCAAGCTGGACATTATCGCTTTGGAACTGGACCGTCTTCATGAATACGTTAATATTCTCAGGAAACACAATGTTAAGCTGCTTGCCGAAAAGGTCGAGACGTTGGAAATTTTCAAACTCTGCAAGGAGCTCGGATTCGATTATTTTCAGGGATTTTTTCTCTCGAAACCTCATGTGGTAAAGGGACAAAGGATACCTGAATCACGTTTGTCTATTATACGTCTCCTCTCGAAGATCAAGACTCCGGACATAACGTTCAAGGAAATAGAAGAGCTCATCAGCCAGGATGTGTCACTGAGTTATAAACTTCTCCGCCTCATCAACTCTTCTTTCTATGGGCTGCACACAAAAATTACATCGATTCACCAGGCCGTAACGCTTCTCGGTATAAAGCACATCCAGAACTGGGTACAACTGATTTTCCTGTCAAAGATAGAAGACAAACCACGTGATCTCATGGTTACCGCTATGGTGAGAGCGAAGATGTGTGAGCTCATTTCCGAGTCTCTTGAGGAAGAGCTTGCGGAGATGGGTTTTATCGTTGGATTGTTTTCTGTTTTAGATGCCCTTCTGGATATGCCACTGGAAGAGGTTATAACCTCTCTACCCTTTTCCGATGATATCACGAATGCCCTTTTACGGCATGAAGGCCCCCTCGGTAGTGTTTTACACTGCGTCCTGGCATATGAAAAAGGTGAATGGGATGAAGTTTTGTGTCCCGACAATAAACCCGAAGTAGTCAGTGACGCTTATTTGAAGTCACTTGATTGGTCCGCTGAGGTCAGTTTACTCCTGGAAGAGTGATAAAAATACACAATTATTTATAATTGAAGTTAATGACTTCATATATCCTCATTTATACTGCCAAGCAAATGAGAATCGAGGTTTTCACGCAATTCGATCTCGTTAAGCAAGGCTTTTACTGTTGCTTTTGAGGTTTTACTTTTATCAGAAAATAATTTTTCTACTAACCTTATTTTTTCAGGTTTTTCTTTAGATACAATAGTTTCAAGTGTATTTTTTAAATCAGTATGATAGAATGGGAGAGGTTTTAATTCTGGATGATTTGAAATTTCATACAGATGTTCTGGATTATTGGAAGCATTTTTCATTCTTAAGTGGTAAATGGAGAGATTTAAAAGGTTTGTATAAGGATAGGTGAAAACAGTTGATTCAGTTCAATGTATACCATATTTTCTAATTTGAAGTGTCCAAAATGTTCTGAAGATGTACAGTATTCGACTTCAGCACATTTGGATTAAATTGTACATTATGGTATTTGGCTATGGTTTCTTGCAATAACCTACTTTCAGGGGTAAAAAGTAACCGCAACCGACACCATGTTCCCCTACCTCCATGTCATTGATGTAATCGAACTGGCTTTTTCCTTTAGTACGACCTAAAAACAAAATTTCAATGCCGTGTGCGCTTCACTTGATATCAAATCCGCCCCACCATACATAAGCATACCGGTGTCCCCAGAGGTTAACGGGGGTAGCTTGATGCTTAGGAGTAATGGTGTTAAATCCGCATATCACATGTGTTAACTGTGAAAAGAAAAATGCCGAACATGTGAAGAATATTCTTACACTTGCCGGCAAAAAATTAAGCTGTAACCATTGGAGGATCAGAGCAAATTTACATATTAGATATTACCTCATTATCTCAGAAAGCTGCTCGGCATCATGAAATGCCACGGCTACCATCTCACGAACATTTTCTTCATTCATGCTGTATTTCTTGACACATATTCCCACGAGTTTCTCCATGGCATCCTCATCATCACCTTTCAAATAAGATACAAGTTCAACTGCAGGTTCGATTTCCACATCTGTATCCTGACTATGGTGTCCGTAAATCGCCCTGATCAAATATTCGGGCAAATCCCAGTTTTCAGCTATCAGCGCTCCTGCAAATGAATGATCATATCCAAGTACATCTTTCTCTATTTCACTTAAATCGACACTTTTATCTATGTTCCAACGCTCAAAAATCATTTTGTATTCTTTCGGCCTGACCACTACAAGGATTGGCAAAGCCATATCCAGGAGTAGTCCAGTTGTAAAAGACTCTACCTGTGTAGCAGGATGAAGCTGGTTGGCAAGAACACGTGCGAGACTGGCTCGCTGAGCGGAGATAAGCCAGAACTGCCTCATATCGAAAAACGGCATCTCAACCTTGGGAAGCGTGCTGTTAACCGCCTGAGAAAGTACAATTGTTTCCAGACGGGAACGTCCGAGAAGAGTAACAGCATGATGAACATTGCTCACCCTAGTCGTCAGGCCGAATGCAGCTGAATTAACCGTTTTAAGCACCTTAACATGTAAACCCGGATCCCCCTCGAGCTGTTTTGCCACCTCTTTCATCGAGAAATCGGGATTTCTCAGGGCAGTCAGTATACTCATCACTGCAGAAGGGAAACTTGGCAGTTCATAATTGCCGAGTATTTCTTCGAGCTCAGCCTTCGGATTTTTTTTACGTTTACGGAAAAAACTTAGCATATGATCTGCCTCAATCGGCTCTACGGGCAATCTTGTTACTGAAAATAGAAAGAAGCCCTCCGAGCATCATATATCCGGAAATTACCTCCAGCATAGCTACAATCTGTCCTCCGAGTGATGCGGGTTGTACATCGCCGTATCCGAGCGTTGTTAATGTTACAACACTATAATAGAAAGGAGAGAGCCAGGTTGGATGATTTCCGTAATCAATCTCAACAAGTGAATAAAGCCATCCAAAGAAACATGCAAGTAATCCAATCCAGATACACCACCTGAGCATGCTTCTCCCGCAGTCGCTTGTCAGCCACCAGAGATAATAAAGAGCACTGGTTACACGGTTTGCCTCACGGAACTCCTTGATAAAATTCTGATCCTGTATAAACCGTCTGAGCCTGTAAGCTCCTGCAAAATTGACATTTCTAACATCAACGCCAATCCAGTTAGCTTTCTCAAAACCATGAACAGCCCGTAATCGTGCCTCACGCATGTCAGCATTACTGAATGATGCGCCAGAAACATTGCTCAAAGATAAATCTGTAGATCGAAGATCAGCATTTGTCAGGTCGGCACCGGACAAATTTGTTTCACGAATTCTGGTGTCACGCATAAAGGCGTTGCGGAGATCAGCACCCTCAAGGTCAGCAAGGCTGAGTGTGGCGCCCTCTAAATTGCATCGGAAAATATTTGCCTGCTTCAGATTGGCCATACCAAGTCCGACATGTTTTGCATTAGCCTCTTCGAGTACGGCCTTTGACAGATCAGCCCCTGTCAATTCTGCACCTTCCAAGGTTGCTCTCATAAGCGTGACTTTTTGGAGATTTGACTTAAATAATTTTGCTCCGGTAAGGTTGGTTTCGGTTAAATCTGCCCCTGAAATATCTATCATTGATAAATCCATTCCGCTGAGATCCCTGCCTGCCAGGGAAATGCCGCTCAGGTCAAGGGGTTTTTGAGTGACAGATTTACGTCCCTCTTTAATATCCTTGAGCAGATTGTATACTTCATCACTTCGGTGAGGGAGTAAATTGTTTTCCATTCCATTAACTCTTATAAACAATATGATAAGATTTTTTACTGAATTTTGACTGCGAAAGATAATCTGAAATGTATTTAATACATATAAACTAACAATTCATATAAGTTTTTTCAGCTTACTATCACCGCTTTTTTCAGGTTTACAGTGAGTTCCATTAATCACTTTACATGTGTGTGTTTTTATTTTACCCTGGATTTCCCAAATTAAATTCATGAGTAGCTAAAATTCTCAACAATCTTATTGATAAATCAATATTACCCCTTCCAAGTTCTTTTACAAGTATTTTTTGCATCGCAATCGTTCTATCCGAGACAATATCTTGGCAAACAACCTTTCGTCAATTGCAACCTCAGCCATCTGAAACGTCATGAATCTGCTAAGTCTGACTATCCTACAATTCAATTCCGCTGGTGTCCCCAGAGGTTAACAGGGGTAGCTTAGGGGTAGCTTGATACTTAGGAGTAATGGCGTTAAATCCCGCATATCACATGTGTTAACTGTGAAATGAAAAATGTCGCACATGTGAAGGAAAATCTTACACTTGCCGGCAAAAAAGTTATGCTGGTATCATTGGAGGATCAGAGCAAATTTACATATTAGACCAGATATACAGCAGAAAAAAGATACGGGGCTTGAGAAAACAGATTTCCCAAGCCCTCTGTACAAGCTATCCGTCAGCTCTTATGAGATCAACTATTTCTTTCAGAACCCGCTCCCAAACCTCGTACGGGAGTTGGCAGGTTCCCACTTTCTTATGTCCCCCACCGCCGTACTTGAGCATGAGCTTGCTGATATCTGTTTTGCTGGTACGGTTTAAGATACTGTGCCCGCAGGTAAAAACAACGTTTTGCTTTTCCTTGCCCCACATCACTCGGATCTCAATGTTCTGTTCAGGATAGAGTGCGTAAATAATAAATCGGCTGCCGCAGTAAATCGTTTCTTCGTTCATCAGGTTTGTGACGATAACATTCCCCTGAATTTGGCTGCAGCGCTTAAGCATGTCTTTATTGAGTTCTTTATGCTCGTTGTAGCGGTTTACTCGTTCCTGAACGTCAGGAACCTGAAAAATTTCTTCCACCGTCTTTGAGCGGCAGTACTGAATCATATCCTCCATTAACTTGTAGTTGCTGATTTGGTAGTCTTTGAACCGTCCAAGACCAGTACGGGGATCCATGATAAATGAAAGCAGAATAAAACCTTCAGGATTTAATATCTCTTCCCTGGTCAGGTTCCCGGAATCGCTTTTGTTTACCGCTTCAAGAAGTGGAAGTAAATGCTCACCGAATGTTTCCTTGCCGCCATAATAATCCCAGATCACCTGGGCGGCACTCGGTGCTGGACGGCAGTCTCCCTCGAAACTTAGTTTTTCAATCTCGAGGCGCTCTTCTTCGCTCGCATGGTGATCAAACCAAAGCCCACAGCCGGGGATATAAGGAATATTGGCCAATATGTCATTGGTCGTAACCACCACTTTTCCTGCCTGGACATCTTTCGGGTGAATGAAGCTGTACTCATCAACAATACCCTTCTCGACCAGGAGCACAGCAGACGCTAATCCATCGAAATCAGAACGAGTCAAAAGTCTCATTAATCTACCTCCTTGAGGAGCTTGTGAAAAGGAATTAACATCCCTCACCTTAAAAAGTATAAAACCTACATTCCCCATATCAAAATCATGAGGGCTAATTACTTCGAATTATTCATTCAACAAGTTCAAATTATTATATTTGTACAATTGAAACAAGCTTTTTCCTTCGAAAGAGTCGAATAAGTTGGGATACATGTAATGGATTGCTCTGAAGATCACCACTTAGAGACAGCTATCCCCAGTTTTAATCCAAAAGACTCTATTTTAACAGGCACAGCATCGCAATCGTTCTATCCGAGACAATATCTCGGCAAATAACCTTTTGTCTATCGCAACCACAGCCATCTGAAGCGTGATATATCTGCTGTGCCTGACAACCTTCGTTCCAATTTTGATGAGCTTTACGAGCAGACTGGTGTTGATGTAAATGTTTAAATGGGATAAAGAAGAATTAGCAAAATATAATGTAATTGGTTCCGGATGGGATGAAGAAGACTTCGTAGAACGTAATCCAAACAAGGTTTTTGATATCACTGGAATGTTTTTTCAACTATATAATCCAGTGGTAGGATTCCAAAATGTATCTGAAGGATTTAAAAATTCAAAGCCAATGCCGCTTGATACAGATTGGGAAAATGCAGAGGAATAATGACATTCAAAATTTAAGGACATCGCTTATATAATAATACTAAATATAATTAATTATTATTTTTATAATATAATAAGGCCAGAACACTGAATAAACAAGAGGCACAATTTCTCCTAAAATAAGCCCGGCCAAGAAACCTTTATTTAGAATGAGTAGAATTGATAAAACTGTAAAATGCACTATTAGTTATTTATTTTTATTTTTTTGTATTATAATTCAGTTTAATTGTGGAGAAATGTTTTAACTACAGCAATAAATATTAATTTTAAACTGATGGACTGTCTGTATATTGCTGTAAGTTCTTTTTCTCTGATACTATCTTAAACAATCTGAAGGAGGTTCGGAATGAAGCGAGTTGTTTTTCTGGTAAGTATTGTTTTCTTAATGGTGATATCGTATATAGCGATTGCGCAGAACCTTGATGGAAGTCCCTATACTCCGGGGAAAGATGCCAATATTGATATGTTTATAGGCAGTTGGAAAGACTCTATGCCCAGGCATTCTCATGGTTCCCTTGTGGAAAGAGATATACTTACCAAAGGTAATGCATTAAATCCGACGCAAAAAGGAGCTGTCCTGGAATATGTCAACCGTTTCGTATACGCAACACTTGATACACATGCAATGACGACTCCAACAACTCTCGATGGGGAACAGGAAATATTTTACATTATTTCCGGCAAAGGCACTATTAGTGCTGGTAAAGAAACAGCGGATCTTTATAGCGGTATAGCCGTGCTTATGCCGGCGCATCTTGAATTCACCATGAAAAATACCGGTGATGTACCTTTAACAATGTACCTTGTCTCTGAACCTTATCCGGAAGGCTTTCGCCTGAACAAAGAAATGCTTATTGTTGATGAAAACACTCGACCTATTGGTAATTCACAGGCTCACTGGGTTGGGATTACAAAAGGTCTTTTTGGCACGAATGACGGTCTTGGAACCCTTCAGTCCATCCTCACCTGCTCATTCAGCCCCATGACGATGTTTCATCCCCACAGTCATGCGAAGGGGTGTGAGGAAGTATGGACTGCAGTTAACGGTGATATTTATGCCTTTCTTGGTAAGCAGATTCGCCTTCAACCACCCGGAACAGCATATATGATACCGCCGGACGGCAAAACTCCGCATGCAAACTTTAATGTATCTGATAACCTGTTAAAAATGTTTTATTTTGCCCGTTATAGTGATCGACCGGTAAGGAAATAATAAGTTTTTTAAAACTTCAGTTGTAATCGTCTGGGGAAATGGATGGTAAGAAAATAAACAGTATTTATCATATATTTTGGATGAAAGTACTTCAGGAGACTTTACCGTGGTTACATCTCTTTGTGAAAGATTCAATATATCTTTGGACGGTAGGATGCCGCTCTTTAGTATATAAGATTACTATCCTAGAGAATCGAACGTAATGTCTTCTAATTTGTCGCCGTCGAAATCGCATATGTTTGCCGCTATTTTAACTTCCTCATTACGATCATTCAGTTTTTCTACCTCGAGAATAAATATATTTTCACCTTTGTCGATTGTGACGAACAACGAGGGCGTCGGATCATACCGGAATGATTCTGTATTATACCTGCGTTCTCTTCCCATAAAATACACTCGAAAACGACCACCGCGCATACCCACAAGAAGTTGCCCCATCAACCCTAGTTGCTGCCCATGGACTGTGCAAGCAAGATAGAAGAAGGAATTTTTCTCGACGTTATTACTCCCCGGAATGGCGTAGAGGAGAGCATCTTTATAACGCATTCTGTCAAGTGATGGATCATTGTCAATAACATCGTCGCCATTTAAAAACTGCCATGGTTTCTCTTCAATATAGTCACCATTTTTCGGATTCAAAGATTTAATATCATTAATTGGCGATGTAAATGGTCCCGCCAGCAACCAGTTACGAATACCGCGAGCGACATATTTGTTTGAAGCGCGCATGTAATTGTATTTGATGGATTTTACCGATGGTCCGGAAATGAGTATATGCTCGGGACGCCATTCTCCCAGTTTCTTCATGTGGCACCAGCGCAGAAGATCAAAATCCAGGGGATTGAATCCCATCGCCATATTGGAGATAGCTTCAGCAGCGACAATATCACCTCCAGCAATCACAACATTGTGATTAAATCCAATACCCTTTTGGCCGCTGTGATGACTCATGGATGCCCAGAAGCCCTCGGCGACTCCATAATCCGGATGTATAGCGCAAGCCAGATCAGCGATACCTCGCGCGAGATTCAAATCGCTCCCTTTATGAATTGGGCTTTTACTAATATCACCGGTATAAGGGACGGAATGGACACAACCAATCAAATTTTTCATGAACAACGTTGTCCCTACATTGCCATGGGTCTTCATCACCGGACAGGTAATAAGAATATCACGGTCAAGGATGGTTTTCGGAAGGTATATCCCCTTTCTCCTGGTCGGTTCTTGGTCGGAGGTTGCGTCCGGGTCACCGGGAGGAACGAACTGCAACGCACCTTGACCGGAATTATAAGGATCATAATCGGTCACATACACTGGTTCATCCTCGTTGAGATCCACGATGTCTACGGTTGTGCCGTTTTTACCATTCAGTTCCTCGGCGATACCAACGTATGAAAGTCGCCCAAATCCTTCAAATGCGTAATGCCAGCCATCAATGAATTCTTCCTTTTTAAATGATCCCCCTGAGGAATACCACCCGGACGGCCCTTCGGCTATGGTAATCTTTTTCGGTCCAATTCGTTCAATAAGATATTCGATTAACGCTTTTATTACCCTCAAATCAGTCACCAGAGCAAGGGCGTCAGTGTGCCTTTCGAAGTGTTCACGGAGTGCACGGTCTCCATTGAATGCAATTTCTGGCAATCCTGCAATGCGAACGATGTTAGTTTTTATTACTACCCATGAGTCCGGACTCACAATTTTTTGTAGACTTCTCGGTGAATAATCTCGATCAAGCGCAAGCCACACTATATCCCGTATCTGTTGTGTAGTGAGTGGAACATGGAGCGGCATCGGTTCCGCCAGTTCGGGATCATTCGATGCAGCGATCGCAACCACTGAATGGTATTTTTTCATTTCGGCTGCAATCGCGTTTCCTGTTTCTTGAGATGTATTTAAGGGCAAATCCATACCAGTCATGAGAGAACCTGTAATGGTTGAATTTTTCAAAAAATCTCTTCGTTTCATAACAAACCTTCCTATGATTATATAGATTAACTGTATTTGTACTCGTTGCAATCGTTAAAATTATTAAAGCCTATCCATACTGTGCTCTGAAGTGTCGCGTCCTGAGGAGAACCAAAGTTCTCCTAAAACATAATATTCGGAATTCCCCATATCAAAACCATGAGGATTAATAACTTTAAACCCTTATTATGTCATTTAAAAAATGAATTTTGTGTTCTCTACGTAAAATATCTACCCCTCGCTTACATAGGCGATAAATAGAGAAAATAGATCGGCTCTTCGGACCCATTGATATTCGAATGGGGCGTAAACCCGGATGGTGGAACCTTGTAGGCTACACCGGGACCCTGCCAACGTATTTCCTTCCCGAGAAACGCCAGGTTCTTCCCTTTAAGGACATGCCATATCTCTTCCACACCTTCGCCGTGACTGTGCGGATGTCCGATGGTCATGGGATCGTAAACGAGGAGGTTGACCTTGAGGACCGAAAGACCGTCACTGGGCACAAAGATTCTCTTGCCTTTGTGGACCCAGTGCATACTGAGAAAGCCCTGCTTACGATATGGCATGGTTGTTTCATCCTTAACCACTATGCTCTTTGACGATTTAAAGCCCTCGGGAATCGGGATATTGATGATGTACATAACAAGGAGGTCGTCCCCGGTATTTTTTATGGTGAATTCAACCTCTTCGGGGACGAGCATAAAAATACCATAGCGGAGATCGGCTGTCTTGCCGCCGGAGGTGATAGTACCGGTTCCTGAAACAAAGTAGAACACCTCCTGCTCACCCTTAAGCGTTGTCGGCGCGGTCGATACATGAGGATCCATGGTTGCGCGAGAAAAGCGGTTTATCTTGGTGAGAACTGCGCCATCTCTGAGTGGCCTCAGCTCATCATCTCCCTCAAGCTTGGTGAGGATTGCACGTTCCGTAATGTTGCCGTGAGAGTTGAACGGAAGCGAGTCCCTGTAGTCACCCATGAACATGTTGATGTCCGGGTCTTTTGCCGGATCGAGAGGCTTCCCATCGAGGCTGGTCTGGGCATTGACCATCCCGGTCTGCACAACCAACATGAAAACACAGAAAATAAATATCATACGGCGCATCTGATACCTCATGGTATTGACATTGAATATAACTTCTTATTAATGAAGTACTTATAATTCTTTACCTGTCCCCATTTTTTACCACTTCCAGAGTCAGTCTTTGCGCATCAATATCTGTAAGACTTCAGAACATTCTGGACATATATAGCTAAAATTAAGCTGTAGTTTTCAGAAATTGCAACTGTTTTTTCAAGCCCCCTTTTCCCAGGTTGTAAGCTCTCCTCGCTTTCTGTGATTCATGCTTGATCATCTTATACACTAATAGAAAATGGTCAACCTATTAAAATAATTTCAGAACATATTTAAATGTCTATTTACTTTTGATATCATAGGTAAACAGCTTATCCACATGACGAATATATAACCGTCCACCGCACACAACCGGATGCGCCCAGTACATTCCTTCTCCCCCCTCAGGCACCTTGAATGAACTTACTTCATCATATTTTTCGTATGTGGCTTTGACCAACTTCATGGTTTCTTTTTCCTCCAGACAATATAACATATTATCTGCATAAACCAGCGAGCCTTTCCCTCGTGATTTCCACATCTGTTCTCCGGTCATGAAATCCAGGCAGAACCATCCATTCGCTTCATGTCCCGCCCCGTAAAGATATCCTTCATGCAAAATGACTCCGCCATGATGGTTATCCATGAGGTCCGATTCCCAAACCGTTTCCGGAACGATTTTATTCTGTGAAGCTTTTAGTTTGATCAGTTCGCTTCCTGTACCGTAACCGCTCGAGACGAATACATAACCATTATGAAATATGGCATCCGTGGCATTGACCGGTTCCCTGTTCTCAACCTTCGAGATCCATAGCAGCTTTCCCGTTTTACTGTCAATCCCGTAAACGCTGCTCGAAGACATGTTAATGATCTGCTGATAGCCGCCGAAATCTGCGAAAATCGGAGAGCTGTATCCTGCAGTTCCTGGAATATCACTGCATGTCCATATAAGTTTTCCATCCTTTTTATTCAGGCAGACCATAAATCCTTTCTTTCCCCCTGGGCTGCAGTACAGACGGTCTCCTTCGATAAGAACGGATTCGGAAAAACCCCAATCATTTAATTCCGCATCGAAAACATCACGAAGGTTGAGATACCACATCTTTTCCCCGGTTTTGTAATCGAAAGCTGTCAGCTGAATAAATTCATCAAGATGATACACAATACCGTCATCGTATGTCGGTGTGCTTCGGGAGCCGATTCTTGATTTGCCAAATCTCTTGGTTGTTTCGCTGGGAAGGCCGTTGGGTTTCTTCCAGAGCAGTGTGCCATCCATGTCATATGCAAACACGTAGGTTTGTTTTCCTATCCTGCCAGCGGTAAAGATATATCCTTTTGCGATGGAGACGGTGCTGAATCCCCTGCCCAGGCCCGAGACTGTCCATAGCAGTTCGGGGCCATTTTCCGGCCATTCCTTTAAAAGCCCGGTCTCGGCCGACTTGTTGTTACGGTACATGCCGTGAAAACATGCCCACTCGCTTTTTTCCTGCGCTGATGTTGTTCTGGAAAAAAGACAGACGAGAAGGCAAGAGATGAAACCGGTATACAGAAGGCTTTTCCAGTTTCCGATACGTGTATTACATGTACTTATGTGTCGAGAATGGAGCATACTTTTAATACTTCTCACTTAATCCTCCTCATCACTAAAAACTTTTTTAAAATTTTAATTATATGATTATAGTAGTACTTTTAAAATGTCAACTTATTCTGTAAAGACTGTACGTCTTCAGAACAAGTTGGACACGTACAGTTAAAAATTAAGGCGTAGTTTTCAGGAATTGCAACTGTTTTTTCAAGCTTCCTTTCCAGAGGTTATATGCTCTCCTCATCTTCAATGTTTCATGTTTGATCATATCTCCCTGCGACAGACGCTCACTGTTTCGGTATATCTGGAATAGCCAAATAAAATCCGGAAACACACTTTTTTACACTTTTTTACACTTTTTTACATCTTTTTGCATCTATTTGTATACTTTCATAGTAAATATACCGAACTAAAGGGACGTTATCTTTAGCCCGTAAAATGACTCAAGTAAGCGATTTAAAGTTATTTTCACCAAATCCTGATATATATCAGTCCAATGCCCACATATGCAAAGCAAAGTCCCAGAGGCCTTTCAAAATCCCAGCAAGACAAGAGGGGGCGTGAGTTGATATTATAGAGTCGCCTGCCGAGCATAAGCCCGTCGCTGTCTCCGATGGGTCAATGAACAGGCTCCCACATAGAGTAAAATGATAACATTGAGGGGTTGTGTTAGCCTATTCTATTAAGCTAAGGACGCTGTTAAACGCCTTGTAAGCAATTATCTTTGCATTAATAGAGTTTGGTACTACTTAAGAGAAATAGATCGTAAAGCCTGTTATTTTCACCGTTATAAATAGGTTTTAAGCAAACAATGGCAGGTTACAGCAAATGGTTGCGTATAGGGTGCAGAATGCGGTAAAATAATAGCAACTACGCTCTGTAGCAATTACCTCAAATTATATCAAGTATGTCGGGGATTAAACTGCAAAACAAAAATAAAACGGCAAAGAAATAAATCACAATACCTTGTTATTACATCATATATTAATGGCGCGCCAAGCAGGACTCGAACCTGCGGCCTACTGCTTAGAAGGCAGTTGCTCTATCCAACTGAGCTATTGGCGCGTTTGATCAGTTATTAAAAAGCTCTGTTTGAGCCGGTTTTGGTTCCTTTTTCTTCATAGGTGGGTGTACAATCAACCGTATATTCCCGGTAAGCCATTCTGGAAATATCACCCTGTTTCCATCAATACGTACTTCCGGTATCCTCGAAAGTCGGTTACGCACTATTTTAGAACGCACCGTGATCCGGTACATCCCCTTTCCTATAGAAACTGGTTTCATGATTCTTTAATCCTCACCTGTAAAATAATTATATCAGCGGTGTCAGTCAAATATAAAGAGTGTAAAGAGTAAAAATACCTAACAATACAACATAAAAAAAGAGCACGTTAAAAGAACGTGCCTTACTGGAGGCGCCTGGCGGATTCGAACCGCCGAATAAAGGTTTTGCAGACCTCTGCCTTACCACTTGGCTAAGGCGCCGTTTCGAATGATAAAGGTATATAAATATATCTTTAAAGTCAATAAATTAATGGTTGAACTCACATAGTTTTATTCAGGTGGTTGTTAATAACATGTGCCCGTTTCATGCCGATACCGGGAACTTGCGAAATAGTTCCAACATCAACTTTTTCAATCTCTGCAACTGAGCCGAAATGTTTGAGCAGAGACTGTGTCATGACCGGACCGATACCCTCGATTTCATTCAGTTTCGATGTAATGGTTCTTTTTTTACTTAGTTTTTTCTGGTATGTAACTGCAAACCGGTGAGCTTCATCGCGTATCCGCTGGAGAAGATGCAGGGACGAGGAAGTCCGGGGTATATTCTGAGCCTCAGTAGCGCCGGGTAAAAACACCTCTTCCAGCCTTTTCGCAAGTCCTGCAACAGGTTGATTTTGAAATCCCAGGCGATTCAACACTTCCCTTGCACTCGAAAGCTGTCCCTTGCCGCCGTCAACAAGCAAAAGATCGGGAACCTCACGGTTCTCTTTACGGCATCGTGAGAAATAGCGTTCCACAACCTCCCTCATGCTCTTGAAATCATCAATACCTTCTACAGTTGTAATCTTATAATGACGGTACTCTTTTTTCTCAGGTTTCCCGTCTCTGAAAAAGACAATAGAGGCTGCCGTGCCGGTTCCGTGGAGATGGGAAATATCGATACAGGCAATGGTTCTCGGGGGATTTTTCAGTTTCATGTCACGCTTTAGTGCCATAATTGTCCGGGGGATAGCACCTTTTATACGGTCACGTTTTTCCAGGGTTTCTATCATGATCAGTTTAGCGTTTTTTGATGTCATTTTTAACAGTCTCGCTTTTTCACCACGCTTCGGATAGACAAAATTTACTTTCCCTTTTCGGCGTTCAGAAAGCAGAGACAGTATATTATCAACATCTTCCGGGATAACAGGTAGATGAATCTCTGAGGGAAGCCAGGTCGTCCGAAGATAGTACTGTGTGAGGAATACAGAAAGCATTTCGCGTGGGGAGGTATACTGGACACCGCTCATGAGATAATCCTTCTTCCCGAGAATGTTGCCTTCGCGTATATCCATAACAACAACACATGCCTCGCTATCGACGATGTGATAGTTTACTACATCCCAGTCACCGGTTAGCCTTGCAGTTGAAAAAGCTCTTCTTCGTGCACCGACCTTCTGTAATGCTTTGATTCTGTCTCTAAGTTCTGCTGCATGTTCATATCTCAGCGCATCAGAGGTTTTCTTCATTCGTTTTTTCAGGTCAGATATAAGGTCGTTATTGTGTCCCTGAATAAAATGGTATGCATCCTCGACATAACTGTTGTATTCACTCATGCTGATATATCTCATACAGGGCCCGCTGCAGCGTTTTATCTGGTAATTCAGACAGGCACGCTTGACCAGTTTCGATGGAAGTTTCTGGCTGCACAACCGCAGAGGAAAAATGGACTGTACAAGCTCAAGTGTCCTGCGTACAGCCTTCACGTCCGTGTACGGTCCAAGGTATCGGGAACCGTCTTCGCGGATAGTTCTTGTCAGAAAAATACGGGGTACCTTTTCTTTGGTTATTTTTATATAGGGATATCTCTTGTCATCTTTGAGACGGACATTGTACTTAGGTTTTTTTGCGCGTGCCAGATTAGCCTCGGTTACCAGGGCCTCGATTTCGGAATCAGTCACAATATAGTCAATATCTGCTGCTTTTGACATGAGCCACGGCAACCGGTGTCTGCTGTCACCGTCATCCCTGAAATATGAGAGGACACGGATTCGAAGATTCTTCGCCTTCCCCACATAAAGAATGTTTTTATGAGAATCCAGCCAGAGGTAGACACCGGGTTTGTCCGGAAGAAGTCCCGCTTTTTCCCGTAAAGTTTTTTTTGAGGGCTTGTTCACAGTTCCACTATCTCAACATTCATTGATGAAAGATCCAATAACACTATTGTGGCACGGTCGGCGAGCCATGAACAGCTCTCACCGGGATTTATAACCATAGGTTTTCCCTGCCTGATGTCAATTTCATGTAAATGTCCGTAAACGATCACATCTATGTCATCACGTTTGAGGTATTTTTTAACTTTCTTATGCTTATGCATCACTACGAATCGTTTGCCGTAATATTCAAATTCATGAGGTCCCTTATATATAATGCCAATTTTTGAATACTGTTCGCTCAATCCCTTTATTTCACCATCGTTATTACCAAACACTCCAATGAACGGGCAGTTAAGCTTTTCGAATTCTCTCACCGTAAATGGCGCAATAAAATCACCGGCGTGAACAACAAGAGAACATCCTGCTTCATTAAACTTTACCACTGCTTTTTTTATATTTTCCTTATGGTCATGAGTATCACTGATTATACCCACAAGGTTCTGTTTCATTCCCATTCTTTCATTCTTTCCTTGAGATTTTTTATTTCTTGTGTATCTTTTACTTGACAATTTAATTAAAATAATGCAGAATTCAAATAAGTAAAACTTAATATCAGTTTATAACACCGCAAAGTGTAATAATATCTTATGTCAGAAAAAAAACACAACAACAATTCTGAATATTATTTTGAACTCGGTATCAGGGAATTGGATGCAGGCAACATAGAAAAAGCAATAGAGGCTTTTAAAAAATCCATACTGATCAATCCTGAATATCCGCGTTCGTACAATAACCTCGGTATTGCCTATGAACTCGTAAAGGATTTTGAAAAAGCCCGCAAGGCATATGAAAAAGCATTAGAACTAAATCCGGAAAATCCCTCAACGCTCAACAATCTCGCTGGTCTGTCACTACTACAGGGACAACCGCATGAAACGTTTGACCTGTATGATTCCGCCATATCTTCGGATCCACTTTTTATTGAACCGTACCTTAATATTGCCAGACTGTTTATGGAGATGAGAAATTTTCCTTCTGCCGAATCTTATATACGAAAAGCTCTCGAAATTGAACCTGACAATGTGGAGTTACTCAACCTCCTCGGAGTTATCACTAATTCGACCGAGCGTTCAGCAGAAGCTGTCGCACATTTCCAGAATGCTCTAAAAAAGGATGCAAATCAGGCATCTATCTTTTCCAACCTCGGTACCGCTTTAAGAAGGATCGGTGATCTGAAGCGTGCAATAATAGCTTTTGAAAAAGCAGGGGAACTAAATCCTAACAGCCTTACCATCTTGAATAATCTCGGAGTACTTAATCGTGAAACAGAGCAGCTTAACAAGGCCGAATACTTTTTCAAACGTGCTATTAAATGTTACCCCGACAATCCGTTCCCGTATTTCAACCTGGCTGAACTTCATATTGAAATAGGTGATTACACCCTGGCACTTGAAAATTTGAAACAATATATTCTATTGGTTCCGCTTGACATGGATAATCTTTTCAAGACCTGCGGTATTGCACGAATGGCTGACAAACTCTTTTATGTTGTCAAGGAAATGCACAGTTTCATAGAAGAAGCTGATTCTGAAGATCCGAGGGTGGAAATTGTCAAAAAATGGTTGAAAATGGCCAAGAATGCAGTACAATGATTTATTTTCTTCCCGCCTGTTTATTCAAGAGATATCTTTTATAGCGAATAAATACAATCGCTATCCTATCATTCCTGAAAGTGAAAAATTTATTCAATTTGTGTAAAAAATAAAATTGTTAAAAAAATAATTGTTTTATTCATTACTTTTCATTTAGTTAATCATACAACATTATACTAAAAATAGCTTGACATGCTTTTATAAACAAAGATATTGTACTAAACCCTTGAAAAGGATGGTTCAATAATGCAGGAAGATTGGAATATCATATTAAGTATATTGGAATCGTCTGACAGTTCTCTTATCGGTCAACAAAAAGTTTTTTCAACATCTCCGATTACACTTGGGCGCGCGGAAACCAATGACATGGTCATTTTAGACCCTGCGGTTTCCAGAAATCATGCAATTATTCGTGTCTCAGATGATTATACACGAGTTTTTATTACTGATTCAAGCACTTATGGAACCGAAGTTTCAGGTACAAAAGTTCCAAAAGGTCCCGGTTCCGGCTTTACTCTGACAAACGGAGATACCATCAAATTCGGGGCGACTGTACTTCGATATGAATACAAATTGAAACTGACCGCCCAAGCAACCTTTGTAGGTAAGATGGATAGAAACTTTTTAGACACTCCACCCTCTGATTCTTCCGAGATATCTCCCGAAAAAGAGGAAGAAATTATCACTGATGAAAAAATTACTGTTTCTGAAGATACCTCAAAAGGCTTAAATCCTATTTATATCGGTGTTATTATTGTATGTATACTAATCATTATCTATATTGCGTTCTTTCAATAACTTATAATGAATACTTTACGGAGAACTTACGATTATGTTTATTATGAATCCTGCGGGACTATCCGACACAGGTCTAGTTCGGACTAAAAACGAAGATGCTTATGCTATTGAGCCCCCGTTGCTTATTGTAGCGGATGGTATGGGTGGTGCAGCTGCCGGTGAAGTTGCGAGTTCAACAGCAATTTCTATTATTACCAATGAACTCAAGAATATTTCATATTTAAGCGACAACGAACTCACAAACGCCGTTCGACAAGCCATAATCAATGCGGACGATGAAATAAAAAAACAAACTAAGCAGGATACCAAACTCATTGGAATGGGTACTACTGTCGTCTTGGCAATATACTGTGATAACCGTTTGTTAATTGGTAATGTCGGTGACTCAAGAGCATATCTAATAACCAACTTTTATCGTACTTCGCCATCACCATCAGATTCCACACCTCTTCCAAGCGATGCCACAGCCCAAACCGCTATACTTCAAACAATTAAAATCAGCGATTCAAAAGAAACAGGAAGCATCAGCCGTATAACCGAAGATCATTCCCTTGTCATGGAAATGGTTCGTTCAGGCGTTATTAAAGAGGAGGATATTCGCACACACCCCATGCGCAATCGAATAACAAAGTGTGTCGGCAGCCTGCGTGATGATTTTGGAGATTTTACTTGGCTGGACATTCATGATGGTGATATTTTGATTATGTGCAGTGATGGGTTGTGGGAGCTGGTTCACGAGGATTTGATTTTTGCTATTGTTAGTTCTTCAAAAAAACCCGATGAAATGTGTAAAAGACTCATAGAAGCCGCAAACAATGCAGGAGGTTTCGACAACATCACTGTAATAGCCGCAGAGTTTAAAAAATAAATAACTTCTTTTTATTTTTCCCTCAAATTAAGTGGAATTACAAGAATTATTCAATTAATTTCCGCAGGATGTTTGTGAATTAAAATTACATCACTCATTGTTACCCATCTTCTGAAAATAGAGGGGGGTGCTATCCATCTTATCCTCCATTCGCCCGGCAAGTGAAGTGGTCAGGGGATAAGTTGCGTATGAAAAGATTACCTTCTATCTCGAGCAATCCGAAAACCAAAATTTGCTCTTTTCTCGTCTGGACCACTGGGACCGCGAATTGCATTCCTTAATTGGTCAGGATTTGAGTTCCAGGCGCCACCTCGCACAACCCTTGTGTTTCCGGTTGAAGCTCCAGCCGGGTTTATTCTCAAACCAGATGAATAAGGGCCTAACAAGTCAGCACACCATTCCCACACATTCCCGTTGATATCGTTGAGACCGAATCTGCTTGCCGGAAACATTCCCGCTCTTGTCAGATATTTTTTCCATCCGTTACCATCCTCCCAGGGATGACTGAAATTTGCACGATTATTAGGATTATTACTTCCCCATGAATATTTTTGTTTTTCAAGTCCACTTCTTGCGGCGTATTCCCATTCAGCTTCAGTCGGCAGCCGTGCATTCAACCATTTGGCAAATGCGGCAGCATCATACCAGGAAACAAAAACTACCGGCCATTCAGGATGCATCAATTGAGTCTCCCATTCGTCTGGTTCGGGATGACCGGTAGCGCGAAGAAATACACCATAATTTCCAACTGTAATTTCATTCTTTGACATTTCGAAGGATGAAACTGTAACACGATGAACAGGTCTGCTCATAAACTGTTCAGGCAAATCACCTATGAAATCTCCCATTTCAAAAGTTCCACCGGTAATAGGAACCCATGTAATGGTAACCGCTTCTTTTTGAGTTACAGGTTCTCGCTCACGAATAGTCTCCTTTATGGGAATTTCAGGCTCGACTCTTGAGGCAATTTGAGAACTTTCAGGCTGAACTGAGGGTTTTTCTTCCCTTGGCGGGGTAATTTTAGAAGGGATAATAGCTTTTGGAGTTTCTACCTTATCCTGGACTTCCTCAGTTATACCAACTCTTGTCTCAGGTGAACGTGCTGCCCGTAACGGCTCTTTTGGAATTGGCTCCTCAGTTTTTGTTTGACGCACAGGAGCTTTTTCTTTTCGAGGTTCTATAACCGGAGGCTCTTTTCTGGCAGTTTCTTCCGTTCTTTGAGATCGAGTCTCTACGGGAGTGACTTTTTCTTTTTCAGGAACTTTCCGAGTAACCTCGGCCCTGTCTCTAATTGATCTTTCTTCGATTGGTGGGGTGCGACGAGCACTTTTGGGCGCTATTTTTAAAACGTTTAGCTTCCAAATTGCAATCAATGCCAATAAACCTATAACTACAAGGCCGGCAACCCATATTGGAATTTCCATCCCTTCCTTTTTTTCAGGCTCAGATATTTTCTTTGATTTTTTCTTAACCTTTTTCATAATAGATGTATCACCGGTTGAGCCGGCAGGTACAGATTCGGGTTTCTTAGTTTTTGGGGTACCAGACATAATTATTGTCTTATCACTATCCGGAGGCTCTTCCACTGATTTGGAAACTTTTTCTTTTTGTTCTTTTATTGGAGTTTTATCTGAGGGATCGGCAAGTATAGTATCATGGAGTGATTTCCCAAGTTCCATTGCACTCTGGTAACGTTTGTCAGAATCTTTATTCAGTGCCTTCATTATAATTTCTGACAGGGGAACCGAAACATCCTTATTAACCTCGTGTGGTAAAGGTGGATCAACATTTACCTGATTATACATCAGGGCAGCTTGATCAAGACCAGAGAATGGCGGATTCCCAATCGCCATTTCATATAGTACACATCCCAAACTATAAATATCAGATCTACCATCAACATTTCCGGTTTTGATTTGTTCCGGGCTCATATATTGGGGAGTTCCGATGAACATCCCTGCCTGTGACAACTGTGTGCCGTGCATTGCTTTTGCAATTCCAAAATCCAATACTATTGGCACGCGTTTTTTATTGATGAGAATATTTTCCGGTTTGATGTCACGGTGTATTACACCTTTTTCATGTGCATGCTGGAGACCAAAACATATTTGGATCGCCGTCCTTGCGATTATTTTAGGAGGAAGGGGGGCGCTTTTATTGATTATCTGGGAAAGTGAAACGCCCTCAATATACGCCATTGAATAGTAAGTGAACTCATCCTCTTTGTAAACATCATGAATTTGAATTATATTTGGATGCGACAGTTTTGCTGAAATTTTTGCTTCATGAAGGAACCTTTTTGCAAAATTTTCATCGTGTGAGAACTCCTGAGGTAAAAGTTTCAAGGCAACTTTACGTTCAAGTCGTTTATCCCAGGCAAGATAAACTATAGCCATTCCACCCCTTCCCAACTCCCGTATTATCTCATAACGATCAGAAACATATCTTTTAAAACTTTCGGTATAGTTATTCATCATATCAACACCTGAGGATTCACCTGCATCCTGTTTTTTTGAAACAGATGTCTTTATATCCTTAGGTAAATCTAAACCGCAGTTAATACAGAATTCAGCTCCATCCCTGTTTTGCGAACCGCATTTATCACAAAACATATATTTCACCTCATTTTCAGGGCAATTTTAAAAATATTTTCGATCCGATATAAAAACAATTATCTAATGTAATATTTATTCATAATTTTTTATGAAGTCAATATATTTTTAATATTATTAAAAAACTTTTACTTCTTATGAATATAATAAGAAACTTTTTCCTCTATTAAGATTTTAATTTCTTAGAAATATGAAAATATTTTATAAGAATTAATATTAATAATTACTTTATATATACTCCATAACATATTGTATTCCAACATATAATATGATTAAATAACAAAATATTGAATAAAAATTATTATTTTGGCAAATATATTGCTTATCTTAACAAATATACTTTATATAGTATATTTTAAACAATTCTTGAGGCTTTTATGAATACATACACTTTCCGTTATTTTTGTTTACTATTTCTGGTGTCATGTTCCTTTGGATTTGCATCCATTTCATCAGCTCAGGAAGATAGACCCTCAGGAAGTATCGTAAGTATCTCCGGGAAAACTGTTATCGCACAATTCAAAGATGCTGATATCAGCGTGGGTGACGAAGTCGAAATTGAGCGAAGTAGTGAAATCGTTGATCCAATATCTGGTATAGTACGCGGTGGTAGTACAGAAATAATTGCCAGAGGTGTTATAGAAGATTTCGGTCTTGGAAAGGCGCAAATAAAAATTCTTGAAGAACTTACCGATCAAAAGATAACCAAAAGCGATGTGGTTGTTCTTACCGGTTCAGAGAAAAGTATAACAAGAAGTGCAGAATCCATAGATCAGGTGCTGAATGATACATCTTTTGAGCCGCCCACTTACGGTGATTTAGAGGAAGTTGACGTTGAAAATGATGAAATTGTCACATCTCTCGGAGCAGATAATAATATCAGCGAAGGTGATTTTTTCCTAATTCAGCGTACTGAATCTACCTATGATCCCGAAACAAATGTGATTACCGGCACAACCGAAATTAATGTCGGACGAGGCATTGTGAATTCAGTAACTGAAAAATCAAGTGTGATAAAGAATCTAGATTTGAAAATGGAGCCTAAAGATTCCGATAAGGTTGTAAAAGAATCTGAGTATTTGGAATATCAGGAAAAAATACATTCTGATGCCGGAAAAATACACCAGTTACTTGCCGAAGTGGATGAATTGAAATTCGAAGTGCAGACACTTAAAACGACACTTGACAGCCTTGGTTATAATCACAGCCAACACTTAAATGATTTCGAAACATTGAAAACTGATATTGAAACTGTACTCACTCAACTTATGTCCGGTGATATCAGGGGATCAAAAATCATCATTAAAAATGATGAACCGATAAATTTAAATGATACTTCAAACCTGTTCAAATATTATCAACAGGCATTGGATAAGTGTCTTGATCATAAATTTCAGGAAGCCATCCGGGAATTTGAATATATTATTGAGCAATTCCCTGATTCCAAGCTTACCGAAAATTGCAGATACTGGAGAGCCCAGTCGTTTTTCTCTATGAAAGATTATCCCAAAGCAGAAGTTGGTTATAAAGAGATTATTGATGACACCCGCTTTACACATAAGGATGATGATTCATCAATAATGCTGGGAATCACCTATTATCTATTGAATAATCACTCAGAGGCACTCACGGAATTCAAAAAGTTCATTCAGATGTACCCTGAAAGTGAATATAATAACAAGGTTATTTACTGGATCAATCGGCTTTCTTCATAATAAATGAAAGGTTATATGGTATGAAATGGCGATTAGTTACACTAATTATAATATTTTCAATGATTATTTACGGATGCGGTTCAACGGTGTCATATTACAAACGTGGTGTTCAATATGAGGTTGAAGGGAAATATGCTAAAGCGATTGAAGCATATAATAAATCCCTTAAACACGATACATCATATGCCCTCTCCTATTTTGGATTAGGGAACGTTTACGCAAAAAACAAACGATGGGATGAGGCACTGAGTAATTTACTTGAGGCTGAACGTCTTGGAATAGACGATCAGGAATTTCACATGTTGCTCGGCTCAGTGTATGAAGCCCTCAATCAAATAGAGCTTGCAGCTGAAGAATATGGAAAAGCCATCAAAAACCGACCCGACGATGTATATGCTCATCTTACACTAGGTAAAAACCTTGAAAAAACCGGTAATTATGAAGGGGCACTCAATGAATACAATGCCGCCATCGCCATATCGATAGATTTTCATGAAGCTTATTTTCACAGTGCGCGTATACTGTATAAATTAAACAGGTTAAAAGAAGCGGAAGAAACTTATTTTCAGGCAATAAATTTTAAAAAACGATATCCACAAGCACAGAATAATCTCACCGTTCTTTATCTGAACACAAATCAGATCATGAAAGCATATGAATCTGCGCTGAAGACGCTGGATATGAATACGGGATATGTCCCAGGGATTGTCAATCTGGGTGTGGTACATGAAATTATGGGAAATAAGAAAACTGCTGAGCGCTGTTTCAAAAATGCAGTTGAGCGGGATAATGAATATGCCATGGGGCATTTTCGCCTCGGGATGCTGATGATAGAGGACGGCAGAAAAGAAGATGGCCAACGTGAGCTCGAAATGGCAGTTATGGCCAATCCGGATTTTGCTCAGCCATATAATGAACTTGGACTGCTGTTACTTGAAAACGGAGACTATAAGAAATCACTTGAACTGCTAAATAATGCCGTACACATCGACTCAACCTATGCTAATGCGTATTACAATATGGCTGGCATCCTCGCCAACACCAGCGAATACCTTAAAGCTGCAGAATCTTATAATAAATACCTCAGATACGCAAATTCACCAGAAGATACAGAGGATGTTGTTGCACGCATCAAAATACTTATGGCTGCGGATAAGAATAAATAACTCACATATTCTTGAAATATGCCAAATTTGGGGAAGAATTGATTGTAGTACTACATAAAAAAATATCTCTACTTTATTAGTTATAAAGAGGTTAATAACTATAGTGATGCCATAATTTCATCAATTTTGGCATTAAGTGTTTTTGCATCAAAAGGTTTGACTAAATAGCCGTTAACCCCTGATTTAATTGCGTTTACAATATCTTCTTTCATATTTCTTGTCGATACCATAAGGATGGGAATATCTTTCAATTCATCATCAGCACGAATGGCTTGAGTCAGTTCAATACCATTCATGTTCGGCATATTCCAATCGGTCATAAGGAAATCAAAATCTCCTGCCATCAATTTCGCCAAAGCATCTCTTCCATCTTCAGCTTCTTTAATATCTGAATATCCCGCTTTCTGTACCGTATTGATAAGTATACGACGCATAGTTGGGGAACCGTCCACGACTAATATTTTAAGATTAGCCAAGGCAACTTCTCCTTTCTACTGAATTATTCGATATTATTTTGAAATTCTTACTATTTCACCTTTGCTTATTTTAAAAATTGAAGGTCCTGTTTTATCATCAACAACAATAAATTGTTGACCGATATAAATTTTTACTTTAGGATAGACAGCAATGTTTGCAGTTGCAATTGCCTTTTCTACATCTTTCAGCTGTTCCTGCAGTTTTTCATGTTTTTTCTCTAATAATTGCATTTTTTCAGGAATAGCTTCTTTTGCTTTCTTAAGTTTTTCAAGAAGAGCCTCTTTTTCCGGAGGGAGTTTACTGTTTCCATCAATCTTTTGCTTATAAAGAAATACTATACTCTTTTCAAGTTTTTCCTCTGATTCTCTTGTTTGTTCTATTTCATTCTCGACATTTTTAATATTTTTAGCAAGTTTAGGATCGATACCCACAGAAATGAGCGTTGAAGTATAAGCTTCTGAACCGAATTTGTAAGCTTCAATGGAAACTTTTGCTTCGCAATGTCCCCCAACTATCGTGCCTTTTCGTCCTTTTGAAATTATCGAACGACCCGCGCTAAGATTTGAATGATAAGACTCGCCGTTAATGGTAATATCGCGATCTGCCACTATTTTCTGGTTTTCCACAAATTTAACGAACACATCATTTTTCGCACTAACAATACCCTGACCGCTTCCGGCAAAACCACCCATAATAACTACATCATTCCCAGCAATTATTTCCGCATCTTCGACATTCCCTTTAATTTCAATATCACCATTCGCTTCTGCTTTGAATCCTCCTTTTACAGAGCCATGTATTTTTATTGACCCGTCAAATTTAAGATTACCGGTAGAATAATCAACATCACCGTTAACTATATGAACCTCTGATATTTGTACACTTCCTTTTATTACAAGTATCTCACCCTCGCGACTAGCAATCACAAGATTTTTATCGTTTTTATCGAACTCAGTTCCAGAACCTAATACTATTTTCAAATCTCTTCCCAAAATTCCGGGTATTTCATTACCCAGAACGTCAAAACCAGATTTGCCTACAGTCGGTGGAATCCTTTTATAAAGTTTCTGTCCTTCTTTTGCTGAGGGAATTTCTCCTAGATTGCGGAAATCAATACTTCCATCTTCTTTTTCAATAGCTATACGGTTTTTCTTTATTTCAAAATATGATTCAATACGTGCTTTCGTTCCCTGTTCAGGTGGTATCGCTTCAGCTAAAATAATAGTTCTAAGGAGTTTTTGGCTTTGACACATCCTTTCAATTATTTCTTTATTAATACCTGTATTTACACCTTTGGATTCTAAATTTGATAAAACTTCTTCAACACTTAGATTCTTTCCTTTACCCTGTGCAGGTGCAAAATTTGCTATTACTTTTAAATTTTTGCCTGAAATTTTATAATCAAATTGAGCATCTCTATCTCGCATAATAATACCCAAGCATTAATAATCTAATATATTTAGTATATCATGATAACGTGGATTATAATTATTTATTTTTTTTCCTTTTTTAACTGATTTAATATTGAGGTAACATCGGATTGACCGTCCTCACCAAATATACCTTTCTCATCTATTTCTGTTATTTCCGCATCAAGTGAATCATCTTTCGTTTTGTCTTTAGAAGAAGGAGATCCATCTTTTATTTTGCTTCTTTTGTCTTCTTGGCTACAAATGAATCATTATCGGCGATATCTTTCTGATTTATTTCTATTCCATTTTAATTCATTTTAATATAAAAAAACAAAGCAATTTTTGCCAATAATAATTAATATTTTGTTAAAAAAAGCACCCTATGAAAAATCTTTTAATTATAAATTAAATATTATAAATTTTTAATGATTACACAATAATTTTTTTAAGTTTAAATAGTGTATTTACTATTTGACCTTTAAACGTCATATCATATAAAATCTCTCTCGCTTTTCGGTTATATAATGTGATATTTATATATTTACAGGAATAATAAGCAGTTAAGTTCTGAAGTATTACACAAAATAATCCGAAACCTACATGACTGATATCTGTAATTTTCATTGACCACTCCTACCATGTTTTTTATATTAACATATAGTATGAAATTTTCTCTGACAAATTTTCATTCTCTTTTTTATTATTATTACTATTTAAAATTAAGCTACTATATGCCGGATAATACCGACAGTTTTTATGTTTATAGAAAAATTTAAAATCTTCTAAAGCTATTTTGGGGGAACCATGCTTAAGCTCCAAGGTACGTATACCGCAATGGTCACGCCATTCAAGGAAGGCCATATAAATGAAGCAAAACTACAAGAGATGGTTGAATTTCAGATCAAGAACGGTGTTTCGGGTCTGGTGCCCGTGGGTACAACCGGTGAATCGCCGACACTCAGCCATGATGAACATCGAAAAGTCATTGACATTGTCATAAAAACTGTAAATGGCAGAGTTTCTGTAATAGCGGGGACAGGCTCCAACAATACGACCGAAGCCATAAGTCTTACTCAATTTGCCCAAAAAGCGGGTGCAGATGGGGCTCTACTCATTACTCCCTATTACAACCGGCCATCACAAACCGGTCTAATAAACCACTACAGGGCTGTTGCCGAAAACTGCGATCTTCCGCTTATTATATACAATTGTCCGGGACGCACTGCTGTCAACACCTCTGCCGAAACAATTGTTAAATTATCTGAAATACCTACAATTATCGGAATAAAAGAAGCTTCCGGTTCCATAGATCAAATCTGTGAAATTATCAATCGCACATCCTATGATTTCTCTGTTCTTTCGGGTGACGATTCGATGACAGTCCCAATTATATCAGTGGGTGGTAAAGGTGTGATCAGTGTTACTTCAAATATTGTGCCTAAAAAGATGTCTGATATGGCCGATGCTGCCCTGAAAGGTAATTTCCATGAGGCGCGTGATATCCATTCGGAGCTTTTCCCCCTCATGAGACTTCTTATGAAAGCCGAAACGAATCCCTCTCCGGTTAAATCAGCTATGAATATACTGGGAATGGATGTCGGACCTGTTCGACTTCCACTGACAGAACCCTCAGATGAAAATAAAAAACAGATTGAAAAGCTGTTGAAAGCTATTGATTTTTAGTCACAGTTAAAAGTTGAAAAATAAATTTAAGTAAAACAGAAATGAATGAGAAGAAACACATAAAGCTTGTGATGAACGGGGCTCTTGGAAGAATGGGCAGAAAAATTATTTCTCTTGCCTCCAAAGATCCCGATATTGCAATAACCGGCGCTGTCGACCTTAACGATGAACTCGTTGGTCAGGATATTGGTCAGATAATCGGTATCGGCACATTGGGAGTTTCCCTTGTCAACGACCTATCCAGAGCTATAACACGGGATAATGTTGTGGTAGATTTCACAGGGCCAAAAACAACTCTAGCCGCTGCCTCCCTGTGCAAAAAAACCAAAACACCCCTGGTTATCGGAACAACCGGTTTAAATAGCGAGGAATATAAAGAATTAAAAAGACTGGTCTCTTCAATTCCATGCGTCTTTGCGCCTAATATGAGTGTTGGAGTCAATCTCCTCTTCAAGCTTGCAGGAGTAACTGCAAGAATTCTCGGAAATGAATACGATGTGGAAATAACTGAGACTCATCACAGATTTAAAAAGGACGCACCGTCAGGCACAGCTCACCACCTTGGAGAAATCATCGCTGAAACACTTTCGAGAAACCTCGACGAGCAGGCTGTCTACGGGAGGCATGGTATTATCGGGGAAAGAACGACCGGCGAAATCGGGATTCACTCTCTGCGTGTGGGTGATGTGGTTGGTGAACATACTGTTACGTTCGGTACTCCAGGTGAACGCATAGAACTTACACATAAAGCACAATCGCGTGATGCTTTTGCACGCGGAACCATCAGAGCTGTAAAATTCGTCTTTAATGCAGATCCGGGATTGTACGATATGCAGGATGTTCTCGGATTGAAATGATTATTCACAGTTAATGCCTGCCCTGTTTATATTTTTTTAATAGCCCATTAAGTTAAAACCGCAAATAAGACTTTTATTAAATACAGTCCCCCTCTGGGGGATTTGCTGAGCTAAATTTATAAGCATATTTTATTATCTACTCTGATTTTGAATAAAGGAGGTAGTTGATGTCACCTGCAATACAAAGAATTGAAGAATTACGCAGCAAACTCGATGAACTCAGGAGGCATCTTTGACATAGACAAGAAAAAAGAAGAACTTAATATACTCTATGCAAAAAGAGATGCTCCCGATTTCTGGAATGATCAACGTTCCGCACAGTCAGTGATCGACAAGATCACCCTCATGGAAAAACCGTTAAAAACATTGGAAATGCTGCAGTCATCACTGGAGGATATTTCTGTCCTCAACGAGCTTGCAGAAGAAGAACAGGACGAAAAAACTTTTACTGAGGTTGCCTCCACACTTGACTCCATCGAAAATGATATTGCCGATTTCGAGTTCCGCCTTATCCTCGGCGGACCCGATGATAATAAAAATGCCATTGTTTCAATAAACTCAGGTGCCGGCGGCACCGAAAGCCAGGATTGGGCGCAGATGCTTTTGAGAATGTATCTCCGCTGGATAGAAAGAAAGGATTTTGACTATAAAGAACTCGACGTTCAACCGGGTCAGGAGGCAGGGATCAAAAGTGTGACCATTCTCGTTAAAGGAGAATATGCGTACGGCTACCTGAAAGCCGAAAACGGAGTCCATCGCCTTGTTCGAATCAGTCCTTTCGACTCCAACGCACGGCGTCACACATCGTTTGCATCAGTCACAGTCCTTCCAGAAATAGAAGACGATGTTGAGATTGAAATCGACGAAAAAGACCTCAAAATCGATGTGTACCGAGCCTCGGGCGCAGGCGGTCAGCATGTCAACAAAACCTCATCGGCGGTACGTATCACCCATGTGCCGACGGGCATTGTAGTTCAGTGCCAGAATGAGAGAAGCCAGTTCAAAAACAAGGCTTTTGCAATGAAAGTGCTGAGATCGCGGCTATACAAGCTACATCTCGAGGAAGAAGAAAAGAAAATGGCGGAATATACCAAGGATCAGAAGAAAATCGAATGGGGCAGCCAGATCCGCTCTTACGTCTTCCATCCATATAACATGGTAAAGGACCTGAGAACCGAGGTTGAGACATCAAACATCCAGGCTGTAATGGACGGTGATATTGATCAGTTTATTAACTCGTATCTCACCAATAGTATTCATTGATAATATTAAGAGATTTTTCTTTTATTTCAATTCCATGGTGCGTTCTCTAATTTTTTCGTTTTTGGGGCAAGGTTAAAAATACGCTTGGCATTTCCATGCATCAGTGGATCGACCAATTCTAAAGCATTGTCCATACTCATCCACCCCTCTTCAACTAATTCCGACAAAGCCAGGGCAATACCCCGTCTTGCGATAACTGCATGTCCAAGAACCGGTTCCACAGGAATATAATCCCCGCCGAATGTCACTATTTTATTTGCCGGTGCGGTAAAAAGATATTTCTTTAAAAAGTCTTTTGCAGCAACGGGATTTATTATCCATGACCAGCACATGTCAACATGAGCATTGGTATATTGTTTTGCGATAGAGATCATCTCTTCGTAATAAGGATAACAGATATGCATAAACACAAATGTCGTTTCCGGCGAAACAGCACACAAATCCGTGGCGGAGCCGGGATTGTTGATTAGCCGTGAAAGTGGCATCCGGTTACATCCGGCGTAATATCCGGTATGTAATTTAACCGGCAGCCCGCTTTCGGTCGATTTTCTCACCGCATACCAGAATAAATGATCCTCAAGCGCCTTCTGTTCTTCAGCGGTGAGAGAGTCGCCGTTAAGTCTTATTTTGAAAATGGATTCCACTTTTTCTGCGGGAATATCCTCATAGTTAATGTCCCGACTGTACGCATTTTGTGATTTAGCTGCAACGGCATAAGCACTGTAGGTATTGAACCACCAGTCAATGACTCTGTGCCAGTCTTCAAGAGAACTAACGTTAATACCAGTGGGTTCTCCGAATTGTTTAAATCCCGGACCGGCAAACATTCCAACAATACTTATATCCTGCATGAGAAGAGAGGGCATGGAGGATTCCATGAAGGGAGTGCCCTCGAGGCTGTTCACCTGACATGATTCGATATTTGCAAGGTCACATAAAATGTGCTTATAGAATCCCGCACGGCGGACTTTTTCATATCCGGTTTGTACTTTTCGGATTGTTTTTCCAGAAAGCTCATCAACACCATACAGTTCCTTTATCGCAATGCGAACTGCCTGCCCATAAGCCGTGTTCTTTATCGCAGGCCAATATGGTTCAAGCAACGGCCACTTGTCAATCGGTTCAATTTCAGGAGAGAAAAACCTGTCGTAATCCTTTCGGGACATACCAGCTGTTAGCATATCAGAATCAAGATAATGGCATAAAACCATAGTCCAATCGTCACTTTTTACCCTATTGTGTGATGTTCCGGCAAAACGCCCCTTTTCTTCAATCAGGTGCTCATGAGTGTCAATAAACGGTGTTTGTAAAACCTTGCGAAAAAGTTCTTTTCGAACATCATTCATTTCCAGAGGATTTGCGATGGGTTCTTCTTTACTATAAACACTTTTCGCACCCATAACAGTCAGAGCGCCGGCAGCGCCAATTCCTTTCAGGCCGGATCTTCGCGGTATCCCTTTTTTACTCTTCATGGCTTCTAACCTCTTTACCAACTGAAGAAAACGCTGAGATGCACCTAGCACCTTTTCTTATCAGATATATTCATTCATTTTTTTCTATCTTCCAGAAACTGACGTGAAATATTTATCATATGATCTATACGTTCATTTTCGGCGGCTTTCCCGAAATGGGCTACACGGAAAGAAACTGTTGTTTCCTCATTATTTTTCCGGAAACCCCACCCCACCATGGTGTTGTGTTTTTTTATGAAATAGGTGCGAGCGTCATCAGCGGGGATATTGTCTGGAGCAATAATTTCTGTCACCACGGGTGATGCATATTTCGGATCTGCAGGCACTGTGAAACCAAGTTCAGCCATTCCTTTTTTGAGGCGCTCTCCCGCGCTACGGAAACGCTCCTGGCGATTTTCAATGCCCTCTTCGGTGATACGGTCGACTATCCAGTCCAGTGCATACAGCATAGTAGTGGCTCCGGTTACCGGCTGTGGGTGAAAGTCGTGCATCTCGATAAATGCTTTCTTCCATGTCTGAAAATCGAGAACCCAGGGGATACGGCGGTTTTTCATGGTGTCCATGTATTCCCAGGCACGCCTGCCGACTGCCACCGGTGCAAGACCGGGAGGAAGCTCGAGACACTTCTGTGATGCGCCTGCGACAACATCAGCCCCCGCATCGTCCATGTCGATGACAACGCCGCCAACACCCGATATCGAGTCGACAAGCAGCAGCGCATCAAATTCACGTGCGATTGAACCGATCGGCGGTATCGGATTCACTATTGCGGTTGAACTCTCGTTATGCGTCATATAAATGAACTGATGACGTTTCCTTTTCATTTCATCAAGGACTTTATCCGGGTCTATTGCTGCACCCCATTCTCCTTTAACAAGTGTATAGGGCACACCTAAATTTTTCAGGTTTTTTTCAGCATATCCGCCAAAGAGACCGTTATCAATGACCAGCACTTCATCCTCAGGCGTGCAGAGGCTTGCCAGCATCATGTTTACAGCACAGGTACCGCTGCCGTTCGGGATAAATACGTAACCGTCATTAATCCCGAAAACATACCTGGTCTTATCAACCAGTATGTGGTAAAACTCAGGAAAATCATAATCATAATGGGGAAAAACCGGCATACCACACCTTCTCAGCACCTCATCGGGAGGATCCATCGGTCCGGGAATCATTAAAAGAGGTTTGTTCATAGAATTCGACATACATTTTCTCCTCATCAGAGTTAGATGTTATCCAGAGGAAATACAGGACGTTTTATCTTATTAAAGGTGAAATTACGCAAATTAGAAGAGGAATATCCCGGAGTATCACTCTGAATATAGCTGTTAACAACCGGCGGCTTGTAAGCCTCTCTGAACGCAAGCCCTCCCTTGCATACGGTCATACGGTAATCCTCGGGATATACACCAATGGAATTAGCATGCATAATGTTGTTCGGTGAAAATCTTTCCGATGTAACAACAATCGTGATACCACCGGAATCAATCCGGGCAGACAGGCCGTTATTTTCAACTACTCCGGCAGAATAACCACCCCATGCGCGGTTCAGATAGATACCATCGGTAAGAGCCCTGACATTACCTGTAATTGTCACCGGCGGACCGTAGAGGGAATCGGATTTACCGCCAACTTCGAGTGTTACCTGTGCACCTATGCCAGCCTCCGCTGCCTTTAAAGCCGCCTCAGGATCGCAGAGCTGAACAAATGCGCTGTCAACACCCTGTTTCAGTATTTCATGGAGCAGCGCTGACCCATCACCCGGCGTACCTCCACCTATGTTGTCACCTGAATCGGCAATAGCTACAGGTGGATTTTCCGATGCCATCGCAAGTCTCACAGTTTCCGCAGGATCGGACAAATCCACAAGATATTCCTTCCTGAATGAAAACAGCATATCCGCAAGTTCTTCTGCACATTTCTGCCCCAGTTCCCGGTCGTTATCAGTTGTAACTGCAACTCCAACACCCGCAAACGGCACATCCTGCTGCATGAAACCTTGGGCAGGGCATGCGGCGATTACTCCCGCGATTGTTTCTTCCATTTCCCTCGCACGTTCCATAACACGTTTCATGGGCATGTCAACTGGCAGAACGTTCTGGGGAGGTCCGATAAGAAGCGGTCTCTTTGCGATACTTACAACGGATTTTATTTCACCCTCAAGAATCCTCAACATGATAGATGCAGCCTCATGACCGCGTTCCGCCATATCCATGTGCGGATAGGTACGGTAAACAGTCATCGCATCGGCGTTTTCACCCATTAAAGGCGTAAGTGTAGCGTGCAGATCGAGTGTGATGACTATGGGGATTGAGGAGCCTGCTTTCTTACGAATACTTTTAAGGATGAATCCCTCACCATCATCATGTTCCTGTGAAACCATCGCACCATGCAGCGACAGGAGAACACCATCAACCTGTGTCGTATCCAGCGTATCAAGAATGCAGGAAAGAGCTATTTCAAGAGCCTCGGTTGTGACAAGTCCTGATGGATACGGGGAGGCATGTACAGTAGGGATGATCTTAACGTTGTTTCTTTCAAGGATATCAATAAAACCGCCAATTTCTGTTGCTGTATGACGTCGTTTTTCTACTATTTCATCTCCAAAGAGCATTCCTCTCAGTTTAAATTCCTCTAATCCTGTCGGATTGGGATTAAAAGTATTTGTTTCATGTAACAGGGAACCGACCAAAATCCTTTTCATGGCAATCCTTCTTTTTTTTAAATGAAATAATTCATAAAAAACATGAAGCTGTGGTTTAGATAAATAAACACACAGCTCAATAAAAACCCTGAACGCCTCCCTTAATCCCTTCTCTTTTTTAGAGAGGGTTGCAGAGGGATTGAGTTGGATTTTTCGAGTTTAAAATTATATTGGATTAAAATTCTTAAATAATTCTGGTTAGATTGAACACCCGTTAAATATTTGTCAAATATCTAAAGTATACCATATTTATCAAACGTTTTAACAACACTTGCACCGGAACGCAATTCCTCGCGGACCGTATTTTCTCCCTTTACTTTCTCCCATGCCCTGGTAATAACCTCGTCCGAAATTTCCTCTGGAACAACAACCACTCCATCGACATCACCATAAATGAGATCTCCCGGACACACTCTTATTCCCCCACAGATTATTGGAATGTTTCGTTCCTTACCATCCATTCTTCCCTGTGAATCATACGGAGTAAGTCCTGCGCAAAATGTCGGAAAATTCAACCCGACAATCTCATTGTAATCACGAGCGCCGCCATCCATAACAGCACCGGCGGCTTTTCGACCTACCGCAGCATTACTTAAAAGACCGCCCCAGAAGGCAGAGAGTTCGGAAGCACTGCACTGAGCAACAATAACCTGCCCTTCCTTTATATCATCAAGAACCTCCATTTCAAGCTGGAATGGCTTTTCCGGCACCTCGGTCACCGTTTCAACATAAACAGTCACAGCCTCGCCCCATGTCTTCATTGCAGGGATGAGAGGCTTAATCGCAGGATTCATGCACTGGGTACGGACATTCATGGAATCCATTACATCCATGATAACCGCACTGTAGAGCCTGTCAATCTTATCATTATATTCGAGATATTTCATTGTGCTACTCATAACTTTCTTTTTCAGATGGGAATTTCCCTGACCTTACATCATCACAGTACCGTTTCAAACCTGTCAGGGCACTTTCAGACAGTTCTGCATACCTTCGCACGAATGAGGGTTTATATTGACGGAATAAGCCGAGCATATCCGCAGTAACAAGAATTTGACCGTCACAATATCTTCCGGCACCGATACCTATTGTGGGTATCGAGAGCTTTTCAGTTATCTCACGACTGAGGCTTTCAGGTATCTTCTCCAGAACTACGGCAAACGCTCCGGCTTCCTCAACTGCGAGAGCATCGTCTATAACTCTCTGGTGATCGTCCCTGCCCTGAACGCCATATCCGCCGAATACATGAACTGATTGCGGGGTCAGACCGATATGTCCCAAAACCGGGATACCAATTTCTACTGTGCGTTGAATGATGGATTTGATTCTGACTCCTCCCTCAAGTTTTACTGCTTTGCATCCCGTGTTTTTGAGTATGTATCCGGCATTTTTCAATGACTCCTCAAGGCTGACCTGAAAACTCATGAACGGCATGTCAACCACGACGAACGAGCGTTTTACCAACCTTGCCACAATTTCCCCGTGATAGACCATTTGGTCAATCGTTACCGGTAGTGTTGTTTCACGTCCCTGGAACACATTGCCAAGAGAATCACCGACAAGTATCAGGTCTATACCGGCTTCGTCCAAAAGCGATGCAAAAAGAAAATCATAAGCTGTAAGAGCCGTGATCCGGATACCTTCTTTTTTCATACGATAAAAATCTTTTATAGTCATCGGTTTTCCCGTCATCACATACCTCTCGGATGATAAAAATATATTCCGCTGTGGGATTCAACAAGCTTGGAAATCAAATCAGATATATGTTCCTTGTTTTTCATAAAATCAACATCATCGGTATTTAAAATAAAAACCGGTGCCAATGAATAGTGGAAAAAGAACTCGTTATAGGCATTATTTAACGCCTCAAGGTATTCATATGAAATATTCTGTTCATAATCCCTGCCTCGTTTCCTTATTCGTTCGAGAAGTACTTTTGTTGAAGCCTGTAAATATAAAACAAGATCAGGGGGATTTACTTTCGGTTCCAGAACATTTATGACAGTATTATAGAGTTCAAGTTCATCATCATCAAGAGTAACAGAAGCAAATATCCGGTCTTTTTGAAAAATAAAGTCCGCAACAAGCGGTGAGTGAAAAAGATCTGGTAAAGGCATCTCAAGCTGTTTTTTAAAACGTGAAATCAAAAAGTAAAGCTGTGTCTTGAAAGCGTTGGCACGTTGAGCACTATAAAAATCCCTGATAAAAGGATTGGATTCAAAATCCTCAAGATACGGCCTCCCGCCAAGCTGTTCAGCAATAAGGGTGCATAAACTCGTTTTGCCAACACCAATGACACCTTCAACAGCAATATAATGATAGGGACATTTTATCTTTTTTTCTTCCACGTTTTTCAAAATCCTTTTGTAAATATAACTCCTTTTTACCCTGAAAACGTTCACAAATTAATATTAAGGAAATGCGTTCTTTTTACTCCTGATTCCCCAACCCTTTCCAGAAGCTCGTTAATTGTCAGTCCCATGACGGGATGAATAAAATCCGGTATAATATCTGTAAGCGGTTTTAAAACAAACGCCCTCTTGTGCAGTAACGAATGAGGGATAGTCATCGAGGGTGTAGATATAATCATTTCACCGTAAAATAATATATCTATATCAATTATCCTTGGTCCCCAATGAACTTCTCTCACTCTGCCCATATCCTTTTCTATAGCCAAACAGACATATAATAATTCTTTAGCCTCAAGTCCTGTCTCAATCTCTACCGCCATATTAAGAAAATCAGCCTGTTCATGACCGCCTACAGGCATTGTCTCATATACACCGGAGATATTGATCACCCCGATTTGGTCGGTATGTTTCAGACGATTAACCGCTTCCTTCAAATGTACTGTTCTCTCACCCCTATTAGAACCAATCCCCAGATATGCCCTCACCGGTTTATCTCGCGCCGCAATTCAACCTCAATCGTCTTAAACGGAATGTCAATCGGAGCACGAGGTTTGCGAATACGGACAATCAACTCACCCTCATGCACGATGTCACTCAGCTCCTCAATAATAAGTGCTGCCAGCTTTTCAATAAGGCGGCAGTGTTCTCCGTATATGACTTTCCTGACAATATCAACTACAGTAGAATAATCAATTGTATCATCAATCCGGTCGCTTTCAGCGGGACCTGACAAATCCTTAATGATCTCAACATCCACCTCAAAAGGCTGAGTTAGAGTTTTTTCCTCCGGACGAACGCCATGACGTGCATTGAACATTAAACCTATAATCCGCAGCGTATCTTTCAAAACATCCTCGCGACTTATATCATTACTCAAATTTTAATTACAACTTCTGGCCTTTTACTATTTAGTGATATTTCGGTAAAATACCGATAGTTATCCCCAAACCATCAAGGACAAGATAAGGTATATGAATCATCTTAAACGGAAGACATTTCAGTAACAGTTCAGCATCTCCTCCGGTTATTACAATCCTTTGAAGAGAACCGGCAGTCTCTGCGGCTTTTTCGACAAGCTTGGTGATCGCACCCGAATAACCTGTTGAAATTCCGGAAAAAATACATGATTCGGTACTGTTCCCAATTTTCCCGCATGTAACTGATTGAGAAACCTCAGGCAAATCAGTTTTTTCGCCGAGTGACCGGAAAAGGACATCAATACCCGGAAATATTAAACCTCCTAAAACAGCTCCACTTTCTGAAACCACATCAACTGTCACTGCGGTGCCTGCATCAATAACAACACACGAATCGTTGAAAAAACAATAAGCGGCATGATCAGCGAGTGCACGATCGATTCCCAGAGTTTCAGGTTTATCATACCGCACATCAAGCCCAATATCATAAGCGTTACGGGCAACAACGAGCTTCCCGGGTGCACAGGAATCCAGAGTCTCAAATAACGGTTCCCTCCATTGAGAAGCAACAGAGCAAGCAGCAATTTTCTTTAGAGTTCTTCCTCCCAGGAGTTCAGAAATAACATCCGGGAGTGAATCGGTCGATTCCGGATACGGTATGGTTACCGCATCTTTGACCTTTTCGCCATCCCACCATGCAAAATGAAGCTTTGAGTTTCCACTGTCAAAAAGAGCAATCACGTTTTTTTGAAGAGCACGAGACCTTATGTTTTTTACTAAGAATTTTCAATCATTATTACAGAAAGCTATCCAAAAAAAACAATAACTTATAAAGGTAACGATGTCAAGATTTATAATTGTAACATATTTAAATTTCCTTGCAATACCATAATATGTACACAAAAAACAGTTATAACGCAGATTATTCAGCATAATTTCTCATATGTTTTTTTAAATCGCTTAAGGAAAGAAAATATGAGCCGTTCACGATCAGGGACAAATCCAGCTTCACAAAAAAGAGAGATAGCATCAGGCAAACCTGAATTCATGAATTCTTCTCTGGTTTGGTACAGGTTGATTCCCATGCCAAGAATAAGCGATAAAACGTTTTCTCCGCAGGATACAGATTCGTACATTATGCCGGCGAGTTTTCTGCCCCTCAAGATGATATCATTTGGATGCTTTATTTTAAATGGAAGGTCAAAATATTCGTTCAAACATTCAATGAGAATTCCGGCTGTAAGTGTAGATAAATCCTCAAGACAACGGGGCTTATCCGGCAGAGGAACAACGAGTGATAATAAAAGACCTTTACCGCATGGTACAATCCAATCACGACCGTGAGTACCGCGTCCTTCATTTTGATGGTCTGCTGTAACAAGTGTCCAGCTCGAACATCCGTTTTTTGCCAGTTCGACAGCAGCATCTATTGTGGATGATACCTGAGAAAGATCATACCATAAAAAACTATCACCGTCAATCTTAATAGTATCTATTTTTTTTATAATGCTTTGAGATATTGTTTCCGCTTTATCGGGGTCTGTCATTTATACATCTTTTCAAAGTTCATCAAATAATAATGTAAAATCATGATTCACCACAGAATGGGTTAAAGAACCGACAGAAATGTAGTCAACTCCGGTTTCTGCAATTTCCCTTACATTATCCAGTTCGATGTTCCCGGAAGCCTCGATGCGAATATTCTTCCCGTTTTCAGATGAGGCTTCTTTTATAACTTTTACCGATCTTTCAATTTCTGAAATATCCATATTGTCCAGCATAATTATGTTAACAGGTCTGTAAACAGCCTCGATGACTTCCTCGTATGACTTGCATTCAACCTCGATTTTCATGTCATTCTTCTTCTTTAATAGCGACTTAACGCGGTCTACAGCAAGCCGAATACCGCCGGCAATCGCAATATGGTTGTCTTTTATCAACACCATGTCATACAAACCGAAACGATGATTGAACCCACCACCGATTTTTACGGAATATTTATCAAGATGCCTCATTGTAGGTATGGTTTTCCTTGTATCAAGTATTTTTGCATGACATCCCTGGATTTTTTTTACATAATCCGCAGTAACGGAAGCAATCCCTGTCATACGTCCGAGAAAATTCAAAGCTGTGCGTTCAGCTTTTAATATCGAGAGAACTGAACCGTTTATCTCAGCGATTTTCTGTCCCTTGGTAATTTTTGAGCCATCCTTGAACAGTACATCGGTTTCAAGGGATTGATCAATCATGTGAAACACCTTCATTGCAACATCAATACCGGCGAGGACTCCAGCATATTTACTGAAAAGAAATGCGGTGGAAATAATATCCCCGGGTACCGTTGCTTCGGATGTTATATCACCATCGCCAAGATCTTCTGCTAAAGCAGTTTCAATTAATACATCGGTTAGTTTTGCCCATGTTCTTTCCATGTTATGTTATTCACCTTTGATTTAAAACTTTATTTTCATTGTTTCCATTGTTCGGCAAATCTATGAATAGTTTCCGGATATATCTCATGCTCTTTAACAAGTACTCGTTTCTGAAGAGTTTCAGGAGTATCATCAGGATATACCGGGACTTTAACCTGCGCCAAAATTGAACCGTGATCGTATTTACTGTCAACAATATGTACAGTGACTCCGCTTTCTTTTTCGCCTGCGGCTATCACCGCCTCATGAACATGTATCCCATACATATCTTTTCCGCCGAATTTCGGCAGAAGTGCCGGATGGATGTTAAGAATTCTACCTTCGTACGCCTCAAGCAAAACCGGACCGATCTTTTTCATGTAACCGGCAAGTACGACAATATCAATATTTCTGGAAACCATTTCATCAGTGATTCTTGCATCCACAGTTTCAGCGCTGCCTTCAATTAAAGCACTGATATGCAATGCATCGATTCCATGTTTACGCGCCCGTTCGAGCGCTCCCGCCCCCGAATTATTTGAAATAACAACAACCACATCAGCCATAAGCGACCCGTCAAGGCTCCTGTCGATAATACTCTGTAAATTTGTGCCCCCTCCGGAAGCAAGAACACCGATCCTCAATCGTTTCACATTATTCTCCCCTGGCAGTCATGTTTCCTTTTCATGACATTTAGGTTATTTTAAAAAATCATTTCGCGAGCACTCCTCCAAGAGCATAAGGCCCCATAAGATATTTCTTCCCCGCATTTAGAATATCAAGGGCTGTAATTGTTTCAATACCTTTATTATATTCATCGACAAATTCATAACCGATACCAAGAATCTCATAATGCCCGTACTGGGATGCCTGACCGGCGTTAGATTCCTGCGACATGATATGCATCCCCTTGAGAAAACTCTTTGCATCCTTGATTTCTTCCGGAGTTGGCTTCTCGTGTGTCATGCGTTTTATTTCGTCAATAAGCACCTGCTTGGCCTCTTCATACGAAGAAGGCTTTGTACCAATATAGGCTACATATATTCCTGCCTTCATCCGGGCATTTACAAAAGACGACACCTGATATGCAAGACCGCGTTTCTCCCTGACAGCCACAAAAAGCCTCGAATTCATCGAACCTCCCGTAATGGCATTTAGCACATCCATCGCATAGAAATCCGAATCGGCGAGAGTGGCTGATGGCCATGCGAGTCCAAACCAGCTTGCGGCAATATCGCGCGTTTCAATCTTCTCTACAGGAGATGAATAGTCTGCCTTTTCTCCGGGAACACCCGTCGGAACAGTACCCTTCGAAAGACCATTGAGTTTTTCGGTAATGTCGGCGATAAAGCGTTTTTCATTGAAATTACCGACCGCTGTTATCACAATATTGTTCGGGCTGTAAATCTTACGGTAAAGATCAACAATATCATCCCTTTTGAGCCTCTCAATTGTCTCACTATACCCCGATCTGGGCTTATGGAAAGGATGCCTGCCATAATGTGCTTCCACCATCAAATCAATGGCATGATATAACGGCTGGTCCTTCCTGATGAGGATGCTTCGCGTTTGAAGTTTTTTCTGAAGTTCCACAAAATCCTCGGGGAAAGTGGCATTGAGAAGTATGTCATAAAGTATGTCGAGGCTCCTGTATATGCTTTCTGATGTCGATTTCAATGCAATGGTGCCGTATTCACGGTCTGCAGAGGTTGAAATGTGTGTGCCCATGCTTTCAAGTTCAAGGGCGATCTGTTCAGATGTTCGGGTAGTGGTTCCTTTCAGGAGGGTATCCTGCATGAGAGTTGACAGTCCGGCTTTATCGTCTGTCTCGTATAGACTCCCCATTTTCAGGGTTACCACTACGGAAACTATATTGTTTGAGGTAACCGGTTTCGTGAGAATCACGAGTCCGTTTGGTAAAGTGGTCCGTTTCACCGCCAAAGCCTCCCCTGGGGACAGAAGATTAAGAATCAATATAAAAATTGGAGTAAACAATCGTATATTTTTCACCGGAAACCTCCTTTATTATTCAGGAATACGCTGGTTGATAATTCCTATTGAATACGAAAGAGGATTCAAAACCTTCGAAACATATACGGCAACATCTTTACTTGAAACTTCTTCAATTAAACTCTCGTATTTTGTTATATAATCAAGCAAGCCGACAGTATTGTAATAGCCGATAGTATGAGCTATATTTTCTCCCGTTTCGTTAGAAAACTGAAAATCCGCTTTTAACATAGTCTTCACTTTTTGAAGTTCTTCCTTACTAACAACCTCATTTCGTAGTTTTTCAATTTCTTCAATAACAGCTTTCCTGAAATCCTGTACGTCGTGGCGATCCATAGTGGCAAAAATTACGAATAACCCCGATTGATTCAACGGATAAATAAAAGCCTGAACTGAATGAACAATCTGATCCTTTTCAACAAGCCGTTGATAGAGACGGGAGCTTCTTCCCTCTCCCAGAACTGAACTTGTGATATCAAGAACGACATTTTCTTTCAAATCTTTATAGCCCGAGGTTTGAAAAGCCATCATTACATAGGTCATATTGACATCTTTTTCCAGTTCGAACCCATTTATGCCTTCACCGTCAGGGGTATTAAATCTGACAAAGCGGTCTTTAACCACAGGGTTGGGAATCCAATCAGCAGTTATCCGTTCAATTTCTCTGATCACAGCTTTTGTTTTAATATCACCGACTACGACAGCGGTCATATTATTTGGAACATAGAACTTTGCAAGGTATTTCCTGAAATCATCCCGAGTCAATGATGACACGCTTTCTTTTATCCCCAGTACAGGATGTGCATACGGAGTTTCGGGGAAAATAATCTTGAAAATCTCCTCATATAATTTGCCTGACGGATCATCCTCTTTGCGATTGATTTCCTCTTTTATAACACCGAGTTCCTTTTGTATTTCCTGCTCGGGAAAGTTTGAGTTTCGGATAGCATCTACAAGTATATCAGCAGCCAATGAAAATTCCCCGGACGGCAAAACCACATAATATGCCGTGTATTCTTTTGAGGTAAACGCATTATTGTAACCGCCGAGGCTTTTTATTGCTCGGTCGATTTCCCCTACGCCGCGTTTTTCGGTTCCCTTGAAAAACATATGCTCATAAAAGTGTGAAATACCGTGTTCACGTGAATTTTCATTGATGCTGCCGGTGTTGCACCACAGGTAAACAGCTACAATAGGAGTTGAATGAATCTCTTTGACAATAACATCCAGACCGTTGTCAAGTGTCACTTTGGTAAACGGAACTAAAGTGGAATTTGACTTTATAGGATGATTCGGAGAAACCATACGGTTTCCGGAACAGGACTGTAGTACGCTCATAAATATAATAACCACCGTTATTAAAAAAAATTTTTGTCTTAACATTAATCTACCTCCAAATATGAAAAAAACATAGTATATTTCAATTGTTTTATGATAAAGTCTAATAGTATAACGATGTTCGAACCGACATTTCAAATAACTTGAAAAAGTAGGGCTTAAAATTGGTGATTTAGATAATAATTACTTTCAAATAAATTTACTTTAATTAACCTTCAAACTCTATTTTTCGTAATTGATTTTCTTCGTCAGCTCTCTGTCGTTCGCTTTTTGCGCTTTTCTGAAAATTATCAATCATTTTATTCACAAATTTTTTGACTTGGGGATTTTTCTCTTTTTTATATTTTACTAAGGATTTTGCTTTACCTTCAAAAGCGTTTGCAAGACCGTACTCTCCTGCAACCATACCAGTTGAATACATAATACCGCTTACTCTGTCTAATATATTTTTATTATCTGACCTCTTAACTATTTCAATACAAAGATCAAAATCACAACCTTCAAAAGAATACATTATACGAATAGCTCTTATGAGATTTGTTTCATCGCCTTTTTTGATAATAGACATTATAATTTCATTTAATGGACTACCAATTCTCTGTAAAAAATTAATTACATTCCAATTATATAAACTCCCATCCTTTGTCATTTTATCAACTAAATCTATTGCACATTTTTTATATTCTCTATGTTTTGCTATATAGCCACTTAAAGCTGGGTTGAAGTGATATGGTATTACTTTATAATTCTCAATACCGAACTGTCGCTCACCTTGTTTTTTTATGTTCTCGTCCTTTTCAATTCTTCCATTGAATACATCCATTATAGTATTTAAGTTATCTTTTCCAATTTCAAGAAGGAGGCCTTGAACATGCCAATCTAAATCCGGAAGTTCAATCATCTTTTGCTTTATGAACTCAACAGTACTTGTACTTAAGCTTTTAATATTAATCCACTTATATTGTGTTGCCATTGGCAATTGCTTAAAGTACATGACAATGTATTGAGGATTCTTCCTTATTTCTTGAACTATTAAAGGCTCGATAATCTTTGGGCTTTTGATATAATTTCTTGCCAATGTATTTATGAGTGAATAGTGAAGATCAATATCTTTTTCGCCTTTTAAA
>JBHPFF010000004.1:0-50887 GCA_042572165.1 Candidatus Latescibacterota bacterium
TTATGCAGTACCTGAGTATAGATTACCACTATGAAAACATCAGCCGTGGAGTGATCGATTCACGCAATGTAACGTATTATTTATCATTAACCATATTCATGCTGTCACTGGCAAAGCTCTCGCTCGAGAGCCGCAAGTGGAGTTAAGGAGGCCTGAGACATGATAAACTTATTGATGAGCCATAATACGAAAATGATCAAAAACGCGATTATGAATGAGACCACCTGGTTTTGAGATATTGTGGAAGCAAACACACCAATTGCGATATACGCTGCTCCCATCAATACAAGACCAAGGTATCCCGTAATAAGCATTCCCATGTCCGGCTTGCCGAGGATTATAATTGTGAATGCATAAGGGAGAGTGAGTATGAGCGCCACAGTCAGAAGAGTAAGGCATGCCAGATATTTCCCCAGAACGATTTCAACATCGCTGATAGGCATGGTAAATAAAAGTTCGATAGTACCGCTCTTACGCTCCTCACTCAAAAGACGCATCGTTATGGCAGGAATAAAAAATATAAAAATAAACGGGATAATACCGAACATACTTCTTAACGAAGAGTCGTCCGAAAGGAATAGATCGCTCGTAAAAAACCACCCGGTTAATAGGAGAAAAACCGATATTACTATGTAAGCGACCGGAGAAAAGAAATAAGCAAATATTTCCTTGCGGTAGATTGGAATTACTTTATTCATAAATGTCAGCCTTCCTGTGATTGAGTGAGCTGTCTGAATACATCCTCAAGGTTGGTCTTTTCCTGATGCATTTCAAAGATCGTCCAGCCTTTATCAACAGATGTCTTGAAAACATCTTCGCGAATGTCATAGCCTTTCAATACATCTATGTTAAGCCGTGTGGTATCGCCATTTTCCCTGGAGAGGATTTGAACTTTTTCTACACCCGGAAGGGAACTCAATACATCATTTGAATCAGGAACTTCACCTTTAAGTTCAAGGTGGATAACCGATTTCCCAGCCATATCCCTGCGAAGAGTTTCAGATGATCCGTCAGCCACAATTTCTCCAGAGGAAATAATTACAACCCTGTCACAGGTAGCCTCAACCTCACTCAGGATATGTGTGGAGAGTATAACAGTTTTTTTCCTGCCGACTTCTTTTATCAGGTTTCTGATTTCAACAACCTGGTTCGGATCAAGACCTACCGTTGGCTCATCGAGTATGAGTATTTCCGGTTCGTGTATCATCGCCTGGGCAATACCGACACGCTGACGGTAACCTTTGGATAACTCACCGATGTTTTTACCGATCATTTTTGATAGCCCGCAGATTTCAATCATTGTAGACATACGATCATTTCTTCTGGAACCCTTGATTTCCCTGAGATCGCAAATGTAATCAAGGTATTCCCGGACACTCATGTACTCATACAGGGGAGCATTTTCGGGAAGATATCCGATCATGCGCCTGATTTCCATCGAGTGTTCGTAAACCTCCAGGTCATTAAAATGGATTTTACCCTCGGATGGAGGCATAAAACAGGTAAGCACCTTCAGTGTCGTGGTTTTTCCGGCACCATTTGGACCCAGAAAACCAAGAATTTCACCGTCGTGAACATCAAACGAAATGTTATCGACGGCTTTAAAGTCTCCGTAAAACTTGGTTAGATTCTCAATTTTGATCATCCAGCAAGCTCCTTTTAGTTATACAGAGTAAACCCATGCGTGCAGCGTAAATGGGTGATTGATAAGAATTTCTTCTGATAGTCTATAAAATTATTATTTCACAATGTTTGTGTGCATGATAAAAACTTCCGAAAACATCGTTGAAACCACGCTAAAGATTGCAGTTATCCCTATAACGGTTCAAATGTCATCAGGTTTCAAAAAAATTATTAAAAAATTATTTTTGAGAAAATTTCACAAGATTTAATTATAATATATTTTATAGTTCATCTCCAGAAAAAAATTTACATAAAGCCATCTGTTAATTTTTATTACCTGCTGTTTCATCGGTTTCAGACATTTTTATAGAGTTTTAAATAATTTACTTGTTCCAGATGACTGTTTAAAAGTCATGGAGTAAATGATTTTTTGTCAGATATCAGTCCAGCGGAGCGGGCGAAGATTATTTCACATGCGGCTGCTTACGGAATAAAGACCCGGTTAGTTATATTCAGTCATTTTAATAAAGTAAATTTATAGACAGCTTCATTTTTGCCAAACTCGATACTTTCCCTATTATACTGTCACTCCACTCATGTTTTCCAGTAACTGTTTGTTATTCTTTGTCCCGCGAACTTTATCGACGAGGAATTCCATGGCTTCAGCTGTACCCATTGGATCTAAAATACGCCTGAGTATCCAGATGCGGTTAAGTTCGGCATCAGTCAGGAGTAGTTCCTCTTTACGGGTGCTGGTACGTTTAATATCTATAGCCGGGAAAATACGTCGACCGGATAGCTTTCGATCCAGAACAAGTTCACTGTTCCCTCTGCCTTTGAATTCCTCATAGATCACATCATCCATCCTTGAACCTGTCTCAATGAGAGTTGTAGCAATAATGGTGAGGCTTCCGGCGTTTTCTATATTGCGGGCAGCACCAAAGAATTTCTTGGGCCAGGTGAGAGCATTCGAGTCCATTCCTCCCGAGAGAATCTTGCCGGAATGAGGTATTACATTATTGTGTGCGCGTGCCAGACGGGTCATCGAATCAAGAAGTACTACTACATTATAATTGTGCTCTACGAGTCTTTTGGACCTCTCGATCACCATGTTTGCGACCTGAACGTGCCTTGTCTGCGGTTCATCAAACGTGGAAGAAATCACCTCTCCCTGAACAGCCCTCTGCATCTCGGTAACCTCTTCAGGCCGTTCATCAATCAAAAGGACAATAAGCTTAACATCGGATTGATTGGCAATAATTGCATTAGCGATTTTTTGAAGAAGCATTGTCTTACCGGTGAACGGGGGAGCGACAATGAGAGCACGCTGCCCGTAACCAATCGGACACAACATATTCATAATTCGGGTGCTTACATCGGAAGCTGTAAATTCCAGGTCAAACCTTTGGTCAGGATGAATTGGTGTAAGGTTATCAAAGAAAATCTTATCTTTTGTGGCTTCAGGATTTTCATAGTTAACGGCATCAATCTTCAAGAGGGCGAAGTATCTCTCGTTATCTTTAGGGGGGCGAATTTGACCAGATACAGTATCGCCGGTTTTCAGATCGAACCGTTTAATCTGAGAATGGGATACATAAATATCGTCGGGGCCGGGCATGTAGTTATATAACGGAGAACGTAAAAAACCATATCCATCATCGAGGACCTCAAGAACCCCTTCAGCAAACATAAGCCCGTTTTTTTCTGCCTGTGCCCCAAGTGTCTTAAAAATAATATCCGCCTTCTTTAAACCGGTCAAACTTTCAATCCCCAAGCTTTTTGCATAATCGGTAAGCTCGGAAATTTTCATTTTCTTTAACTCATCAATATCCATATTCTCAGTCCTTTTTTTGTGGAATTTATCTTCATATATTAATAAATGCTTGAATTTTAACGGAATATATCCTAAAATAATAGATTTAGTTTGTGGTTTTTCATCATAGACACGTGGATAGTTAAAGAGGATTACTGATATTGGTTATTTTTTATTAATAAAGATGCATATCTGAAAATTGCAAAAAGACATGTATTGAAGGAAATTATAATGAGGCTTCCCAGAACCCTGCTACAAAAAAATTCAAAGATAGGTATTATATAATAAGGAAATTATCGGCTCTTGATTCCAGCTTTGAGGCTTTTATAGTTTACTGAGTGCAATAAAATATTTAATTCTCACTATATTTGTCAAGTAAAAAATACTTTTTTCCTTTTGTAAATTTAAATTTCATCAAAAAACGCTCATATTTTATCAACGTTATTATAAAAATATTTGTTTTCGCAAGGAATTGGATAAACATATTTTAAGTATATGTAATTTTTGTTATTTTTTTTATAATGTGCTATAATGAAATAATACTTGTGGAACAACATCCAATTTATTGAAATTGTTGATAAGTAGAAAAAAGTAAAAGTAAAGATATACAAAAACCTTTGTGGGAAAAAGGCAAAATGCATGATCCTGGATTAAAATATTATGTCAAAAGAATTGTTAAGCGCTGGCATGTCTATATGCTCGTCATTGTTTTGTTTCCTCTCTATGTATTCATAAGGATTATACGTCCGGTAAAATTAATTCGTTTCGGTACATTGAATAGCGAACGTATGGGACATTTTGCGGCAAATACCGAGTTGTACCTGTGTGAACGTGACCACGGTATGCATCCTCACAATGTCATGGATATTTTCTTTTACTCAGATTATGTGTGTAATAAAAAGCTTTTAACAATGTGGAAAAGGGTTTTACCCGTAAATCAAATTGCTTATTACCTGTCAAGAATCAACAATCTTTTTCCAGGAGGAAAGAAACACAGGATCACCGTAACCAACAATGACAGAGATATTTACGGTCTTTTGGAGAAAAGCAAAATACACCTGAGTTTTACCCCGGAAGAGAAGAACGAGGCCCTTGCCGGTTTACGAAAAATGGATATTGGTGAGAATATCCCGTTTGTCTGTCTCGTTGCCCGCGACCCGTTGTACATGGAAAAACATTTTCCCCGACGGGAATGGTCCTATCATGATTACAGGGACTGCAGTATTCAAAATTATATCCTTTCAGCGAACGAACTTACCGCAAGAGGCTACTTTGTTGTCAGGATGGGTGTACAGGTAAAAGAACTCATGAATACTGAAAATCCAAAGGTCATTGAATATACTCATGAAGGATACAGAACCGAATTGCTTGATATGTACCTTGGAGCACACTGTCATTTTTTTATCAGTAACGGCACCGGAATCGATGCAGTTCCGACAGTATTCCGACGTCCGGTTCTTTATGTAAATTTCGTTCCGGTGGAATATCTTATAACCTGGAACTCAAAGTCGATCACCATTTTTAAAAAACACTGGCTTAAAAGTGAACGTCGTTTCATGTCGTTTAGAGAAATAATTGCATCGGGCGCCGGCAGATACCTTGGACAGGACTATGGTACGAACGCCTATGAAAAACATGGAATCGAACTTATTGAGAATACACCCGAAGAAATCCGTGATGCTGTAGTTGAAATGGATGAAAGGCTGAAAGGAACCTGGGAAGCGAGCGAGGAAGACGAAGAGCTCCAGAAACTCTTCTGGTCGCTTATCAAGCCAAGCGAACTTAACGGTGTCTTCTTTTCCCGCATAGGGGCGAACTTTTTGCACCAGAACAGAGATTTACTGGATTAGTTGAAAGAATATATACTGTGCCGAGATATTTTTTACCTTATATTGTCTGTTGTCATTTTTAGTTCTTTTGCGTTATAATGAGGTTACTTGCCGGGATAACAACTGAAACAGGAAAGACAGAGTGAAAACGCTTGCAATTATACCTGCCCGAGGCGGTTCAAAGGGAGTTCCGCGTAAAAATATTCTCCCATTGATGGGTAAGCCGTTAATAGTCCATACAATCGAGAATAGCCACAACGCCAAAACCGTGGATCGAATAGTGATCTCAACGGATGATACAGAAATTGCCGCAATTTCTAAACAGTATGGTGCCGAGGTGATACTGAGGCCGGCAGATATCAGCGGTGATACAGCATCATCTGAATCAGCTCTGTTACATGTTCTGGACCACCTTAAACAGAGTGAGGGGTATGAACCTGATTTGGTCGTTTTCCTTCAATGCACATCCCCCCTGACAACTCCTGAGGATATTGATGGAACTGTACGGAAACTTCTGGAAGAAAATGCCGATTCTGCCTTATCGGTCGTCCCTTTTCACTACTTTCTCTGGCGCAGAGACAAACATGGGGATGCTATTGGTATCAACCATGATAAAACTGCACGTCTTTTAAGGCAGGAACGTGAACCGCAGTTGCTTGAGACCGGCGGGATATACGTTATGAAAACATCGGGTTTTTTAGAAGCCAGGCACCGTTTTTTCGGTAAGACCGTTATGTATGTATGTCCGGGGGAAAGATGGCTGGAGATTGATGAACCGGCTGATTTCCGTATTGCTGAGGAACTGTTACGAGAAAAGTAAAATGATGAAATTACAATCAAAACAATGTGAGTAAAAACATTTCAATAATAAGGTGGAACAGTGATGTCTAAAATTGTTTCAATTAAAGGACGCCCTGTTGGTGAGGATCAGCCGGTATACATCATAGCAGAGATTGGGATTAATCATAATGGAGATATTGGAATTGCCAGGCGGCTCATTGACATTGCTCAGTCGATTGGATGCGATGCAGTCAAATTCCAGAAGCGGACGCCTGAACTTTGTGTGCCACCTGCGCAGCGGAAGGTGATGCGTGATACCCCCTGGGGTATTATGACATATTTGGACTATCGCCGGCGAATTGAATTTGGGCAGAACGAGTATACCGAAATTGACCGTTACTGCAGTGAAAAGGATATTACCTGGTTTGCTTCCTGCTGGGATGAAAACGCTGTAGACTTTTTGGAGCAATTTGACCCGGCGTGCTATAAGATCGCCTCGGCATGCCTGTCGGATGAAAAGCTATTGGAATATATTAACTCAAAAGGCCGTCCCATGGTTCTTTCAACCGGAATGTCCCGGATGGAAGATATTGAACATGCTGTCGAACTTCTCGATAGAGACCGTCTCCTTATCGCTCACTGCACAAGCACTTATCCGGCAAAACATGAGGAGCTTAACCTGCGTGTAATTCAAACGCTGCGTTCTCGATTTAACTGCCCGATCGGCTATTCGGGTCATGAGGTCGGTTTGCAGACTACATGTGCAGCGGTTGTTATGGGAGCTGTATTTGTTGAACGTCACATAACACTGGACCGCGCGATGTGGGGCAGTGACCATGCTGCTTCTGTGGAACCGCAGGGGTTTCAAAAAATTGTGCGTGATATCCGCGTTATTGAAAAAGCCCAGGGAAATGGGGTAAAGCAGGTGTATGAAAGCGAAAAGTCTGCAGCGAAAAGGCTTCGAGGATAATAAATAGCATCGAGAATAATGGTAAAAATTCCAGTAAACGGGTAAATATTGACAGAAATTTTAAAAGATGCGGAGTGGTGAAAAGATGAATATATTTATTATAGTAACACCGCTCCAGATACTTAATGCAGTCGAGGCTCAACAACATTTTGAACTCAAACCTGAAGAATGCATGCTCTGTATAATTCAGGGTGGGAATGTAATAAACTTTCTACAACTGGCAAAAGTTACCGATATAAATGACTGGGGTGAAATTGTTCTTATACCGAGTACCGATCCTCCTTTAAAAAATTCAAAAGACAACTGGTTCGTAACCCTGTCCAAACGTATCAAGCGGTTCGATTCTATCAAGGATATAATTAAATCTTTACCCGAGATTGACCATGTTTTCCTTGGAGAATACAGGTCAGAACTCATGCGTCATTTTGCGAACTCCTTAAGATGCAGGGAACTGTACTTGCTCGATGACGGGAATATCACTATCAGAATGCATGAGGGCAGGGGAAAGGAAAATGATATTATTACCAGACATGTGGGATACAGCAAATCAAAAAATTTGGTTAAAAGATTGATCGGCCTGAAAGATCAACCCGTAAAAAACCTGAATTATTTTACTGCTTATGATTTGAAACCCATTTTGAATGAAAAAATTGTCAGGAATGAATATCGTTATCTGCGGTCACACCTGAAACAATTTACCAGGCTCGACTGCATATATTTCCTTGGTACGGAATTGCAGTCACTGTTTGAAGAACCCATGGTAAAGGATGATATATATTATCGGTATCTGAAAAGAATAAAAGAGTATTTCAGCGGGCAGGAGGTTATTTATTTTCCCCACAGAGCCGAGCCCATAGAAAAACAGAATTTCATTGAGAGCGAGTTAAACATTAAAGTCAAACGGTTAAATATTCCCATAGAAAATTACCTGGCAAACACTTCCCAGCTTCCCCGATATCTCGCCGGTTTTTATTCCAGTGCCCTCTATAATGGCAGTATCATATTTGGCAGTGATATACATATAATTGCATTCTCGATCAAAAAAGAGCACATCAGCCAGTCTTTCCGTGATGAAATTACCAATGTTTACGGGTTTTACCGAATGAGTCATCTGGAAAAATTTGATGTGATTGATCTGGAAGAAGTATAAACACGCAAATAAATCTAATATAGAATAATATTTATAAGAATATAATCAGCTGGAATTAAATGTGCAGCAAGTCATCCGGGTTGAGGCTGCATCCCTTCTTTATCCCATCCTCAAACCTTTTCCTCAATTCAGGATTATGTGGTATTACGGCTTCTTTAAAAATCAGATGTTCCAGCTCTTTTCCCGGATTGTCCCCTGTCATGGAAGATAGAGAAATTGGTTCCTGTGATGATTGTTTTGCTATCAAAAATTCGGCTATTTCACTCTCGATTGTATAAGCGTTTGCCCACCGGATGTTGATGGAGTAGAAACCATTTTCTTCGCGGAACCGGATGGTGTGCGGTACAATAAACCTCTCATTGTTTACAACCGATTCACTTATTTCCTCCGGAATGACAAGTTTATAAGGTACTTTTATGTTTTTTTTACTCATAAAAAGTGGGTCTTCCCCGTCCATTCGTTTATAATACGCATAAGCTGCCGAACGGCATCCAGAACCACAGACATTGATGTACTCGCAGTCTTTACACTCTTTAAAAAGATAAGAGCCGTCATGCCACTTTCGCATCATGCGAAATGCTTCCTTAATACCTGTTTCAAACACGTTGCCGTATGAATGCGGCTCATGAGTACATGCATGAGTTTCACCGTCTGCATTGATAACCATCCTGTTTCCTCTCTGGGCAGGGCATCCTCTGCCTACAAAATCACTGTATTTTTCCAGATCTCCGAGCAGGCAAAGGGGATAACTTATCAAAGTACCTACCCCTATTCCAAAATCATTCCGGGCCAGTAACAGATCATTAAGGGCTTTCATAGCGCTTTTATGGTCCAGGTTCAGGTCCGTTTCAGCAGGATTTTCAACGTTTACAGATGGAACGAGCCTTGTAGCAAAGATTTTTTGTGCCCCAAGTTCAGAACAAATTTTTGCTGTGTCGTACACATGGTTTTTATTCACAGAAGATATAATCATATTGACGCTTACTCTCACGCCTTTTTCGACAGTAGTCGTGATACCCCGTATGATCTTATCAAACGCACCCTTTTGGTTGAACATGTCATCGTTCACTTCCGGGATATGCGAATTTAAACTGCTCAAAACATGATCCAGCCCGGCATCTTTCAATCTCTGTATCTTTTCTCCCGTTGCCAGCATCAAATTGGAATTAACGCTTGTAGAAACTCCCGATTCATGGAGCTTCATCAGAGCATATTCAAGAACAGCAAAGTTTAAAAAGGGCTCCCCGCCTGTTAAAACCACATGAAATACATTATTCTGCTTTATCAGTTCGATAAGACGGGCCATCTTTTCTTTGTCAATTTTTTCACGGGTCACGTGAGAGTCATCTCGCCAGAAATTATAGCAGTGACGGCATGCGGCATTACATGCTGAGGTAAGTTCAAGGTTTATCATTACCGGTGCTGAGAGGATATGTTCTTTTCTATAGGTGAAAGGGCTGTTGTTTTCAATCATAACTGTGACTTACTGGATAATTAAGTTTTTTGAGCAACCAGTTCAAGGGATGTAGGAGGCAGCAATTTATTTTCTATCATGTAGGTATCAAGAAATTTCAAAAATCTTGCAAGTTCGTATTTGTATTCTCCCCGTAAGCCGCCGATTAATTTATCAACAAAAGCATCGGAATATGTTTCTTCACATATCACAAATTTTTCACTTATTATATTGATAAGTGTTTCGGCGTTATTAGTACTGTTATCAAGGGGAGACTGTGCATGTTTGCCATGATAAACGTACTCGTCAAATACAGCCTGGATATCTTTCTTCCAATTCTCTTCATTCCACTTTTTCTTCAATTTCTTACTGTACGGTTCCCAGGTTGGAGCTATAACTCTAAGTAACGCCGCAAAATGTGCGGATTCCATTGTGAAATGCGACCTCACCGGCTCTGATAGTATTACTTTGCCTTTCGGTTTGAGGATTTCAGAAACTTTTTCAAGTATTTTATCCGGCTCGGGCATGTGATGTAATGACCTGAAAAATATAACGCTGTCGAATGTTTCCTTCTCCAATTCCAGGTTAAGCAAATTTTCACATTTATATTCGAGCGAACCAAAACCTTCCTGGTATGTATTTTCTTCTTTATATTTTTCGGCAATTGCAATGCTTTCGTGTGATATATCAATTCCCAGAACATCCAATCCGTTCCGTGCCAGTTCAAGGGAGAGCATGCCAAGACCGCATCCGATTTCAACCGTCCGTGTGCCGCTTTCTTTTGCATGTTTAATAATGTTATTGATTCGAGGCATCCACTGTATCTTTGCAAACTCGGGATCTCTCCACACATTGTTATAAAACCAGTCGACTTTCGTAAGCCTTCTGAGATCGGGCACAAAACCATGCTCCATTCTCTCCATAGCCTGCTTATCGAAAAAGCCGGCTTCTTTTTTTATTGTATATGATTTCTTCATAATTACAGATATTACCAACTGTCTCCGTGGTTGTCTTTTTAGATATCTTTCTCCAACACCTGGTGCTGCAGCATCTGTTTAAAGTAGCTGTCATTTTTTACAAGCGTTTCGTACGTTCCTTCCTCGACAACTTCTCCATTTAAGAGTACATAAATATAGGAAGCATGAATAATTGTAGAAAGACGATGCGCTATAACGATAACAGTGGTTTGTTTGACAATGTTGTCGATAGCCTGCTGGATAAGGCGCTCGGACACGGTATCAAGAGCACTGGTTGCCTCGTCAAGTATAAGCAGGTCGGGTTTGCGTAATATTGCCCGTGCCAGGGCAATCCGCTGTATCTGACCTCCCGATAGGCGGACACCGCGATCTCCTGCGATGGTATAGTAACGTTCGGGGAATTCCCTGATAAATTCGTGGGCATTCACAAGACGGCAAGCCTCAGTAATCTGTTCATTCGAGACGGCGTCATGAGCCCAGAGCAGGTTGTCGAGTATAGATATATTGAACAGAATGCTGTCCTGTGGAACGTAACCAATCCGACGGCGGTACGATGTAATATCATATTCATTGAGGGGAACACCATCGATGGTAATACTACCTGTGGAAGGCTCGTGAAATCCCATAATAATGTCAATAAGTGTAGATTTTCCTGAACCTGAATCGCCCACAACAGCGATCATTTTACCCCGCGGAATATGTACGTTGATATTTTTCAGAATCGGTTTATGACCGGGGTAGGCAAAAGTAAGATCATCCATAACAATTTTTTTAGTAAATCCGGTAAATGTTTTAGTACCTGTTACCTGTTTGAGTTCTTTTGCACGGTTCCTCAGGTTTGTGACCTGCTCGTAACTGGGGAAGAAATTATCCATCGAGTGCTTTTCACCGGTGATCTGGCTAATCACCGGGATTACCCGTATAAGGGAATAAAGAAGTATTGCCATTTCCGACAATGGGAGGCCGAGTAACCTCACGGCGATTAAAGTAATGATCAGCACTACAAGTCCAAGAGGATAATATATCAATGCAACAGCGTACTTAAGAGTTTGAGACTTTATTGTTGCCTGGCGGTGGGCATCGAATGCACGGCTCAGTGCTTTCTGACTTTTTTTCTGGTTGGCGAATCCAAGGATGACTTTTGCAGAGCTGAGGCTTTCCTGAATGACAGAACTCATTTTGTTGGCAGTGGCGGTGTTAACCAGACCCAAACGGTAGCTGGCTTTACCAGCCAGCATAAGTGATCCGACAAACAGCATCGTGGTTGCCAGACTCACGGTCATGACCCGCCATGAAATATAAAAGGGTACCGCAAGGTACACCATTGCCTGTAAAATCCCCGCAAAAAAGCGTGCCATCGCTCCAAAGGCATCCCCGACATTTGTCATTTCACGCGTGAAAGTGTTGAGCAGTTTCCCCTGCTTGCTGCTGCCGAAAAAATACCACTGTGCCTGGAAAAAGTCCTCGAAAGTTCCCAGCATGATAGAGCGGAGCACAGTATACTTGGTTTTAAGAATCAAATGCATTGCGGCAATTTGCAAACCGCTTCTTACTACGTTTAAAACAAGAAAGAGAATAAGAAAGTATCCGAGTGTTGCTGGGATTCCCAGAGATGTAATCAGGGTTACCGCTTTCTGGCTGATTGGACTGGCGTTTTTAAATTGTGGATCAATTATGTAGTCGAAGATAGGGGCAATGCTAAGAATCGACGCAGCCTCAGTTAAACTTGCTACCACCAAAAGCAGTGTATTGGCAATAAGAAGCAATGGAAATTTTTTTAAAATATCGCGTATAAAGGTGAGAGATTTCATTTGTCACATCACTTACATGGTAAAAGATTTTAAATCCAAAAATTGGCCATAGTTACTCTTTTTTCCGGCAATTTTCGAGTTTGATTGTATTTTCACTTATGGTTATTTCATTTCGCCTGTAGGTATAAATCCTCTTTCTCTGTGGAAACGGTACATGGCGCGGACAAGTTCGTAATAATACCTGGGTTTTCTCATCAGTATTGAATTAGGCATACCGAAATGAGCATATATTTCCTTGAATTCTTTAGGCCATTTTTTCTTTTCGGCAACAGTCTTGCTTGTAGGGTGTAACCTGAACTGTGACCAGATATCCTGCACATGTTTAATTGCCAGAGGCCGGTTTTTTAAGTGAAATCCCGCTCTAAGAAAAAAATCGCAGTCAAAAGCATACTGAAAAGAGGGATTTAATCCCCCGATAGCATTATATAATCTCTTTGTCCAGAATGAAGATGACTGCGGTATCATTAAATACGCATGAAGAGCGATACTAAAGTCAAACGAAATCTTGGGCTTGGCAATTCGCTGTCCGTCAGGATAAAGACGTATATAATCGCCGTAAAGTAACTCTAATTCCCTGTTTTCACTAAAATAATGTATAACCTTTTTTAGCACCACGGGCATATAAATATCGTCGGAATTCAACCAGCAGAAAATATCTCCTGTTGCACGATTGAATCCTTCGATGAGAGCATGCGTTTGTCCCTCATCATGTTGGCTCTGCCAGTAACTCAGGTATTTTTCATATTTACGGATTATATCGACAGAGTTGTCGTCAGAGCCGCCGTCCATGATTATATATTCAAGGTTATTAATACCTTGTGATAAAACACTGTCTATCGTTTCTTCAAGGTACTTTCCCTGATTATAGGATGGAGTAACAACAGAGATTTTTAACATTCAACATTTCCGGGATGCAGTTATTATGCCTTGTTTATGAGTAAATTATATATTTCCATGTATTTTTCAACACATTTTTCCCATGAAAATTTCTGCGATTGCTTTAAACTCCATTCACGGGCATCTTCACGGGCTGTTTTATCCTCGATGAGTTCCAGTATTTTTTCAGCCCATTCCGGTGCGGAATCAGGTGAACAGGTATATCTCAAATCACCGACGATTTCTGGAAAGGGACCCGTACCTGAAACAAGAACAGGTGTACCGCACGCCATTGCCTCCAACACCGGCAGGCCGAACCCTTCGTATTTTGAGGGAAAGAGAAACATCTTTGCCTGCCTGTAAAGCGCACCCAGACAATCGTCAGGAACATATCCGATTTCAATAACATTGTCTTTCAATGACAGCGATTCAATGAGTTGAAGAATATTTTCGGTGCCATGTCCACGTTTACCAGCTAAAACAAGTCTGGCAGTATGTATGCCCTTTTTCTTGAGAAGGTGATAAGCCCGGATAATGATTTCAACATTTTTCTTTGGGATCAGGTTGCCCACGAATAAAAGATAGCCCCGTTGTAACCCGTATCTTTTTATTATTTTTTCATCCCCTGAATTTTCAGGGTAAAAGATATCTTTATTATATCCCAGATAAACTGTTGTGACATTTTTCTCCAGACCGTAAAAATCCTTTAGGTCTTTTCGAGTGTTTTCTGAATCCACTGTTATCATGTCTGCCTTATGTATGAGTGATGGTACATAATACTTGTAAAGCCATCCGTGAATTTTCCTTGAGCGCAGCCAGGGATATTTAAGAGTCAGCAAATCATGCACAGTCGTAACCACAGGACATGGAGCATTATAGATGCCGAAATTCACAAGGTTATGATATATGTCCACTGAGAGTTTTTTGAGAATGGGAGCGATCCTTATCGTATATTTGAATCGAGCCGCTAATCCGACTGTATCGGGAAAGGTTATGTGTGTTAGATTTGGATAATCATGATTCTGCATAGGCTCGGGACCTATCGCAAAAAAATCGTGATCGGGATAGCCGGTACAGAGATATCTCAACACCTCGTTCGTATACCTGCCGCCGCCGTCAGGAACATTGATCCATGTAGTTTCGAGACCTATTTTCATGTAACAGTGACATCCCTATTATTCAGATTGACTGCCTGTTTAACGGCATCCACAGACCATGATGAAACTTATCAATTTATGATCTTCTACAAATATCCAAAACTTTTCCGTACCAGGAAAGCAAAAAGATGCCATTCCCAGGCATAGCCAAACCATCGGGTTGACCAGCGAATTTTAGCCGAAATGCTCAGTGGTAAGACGAGAAGTTTAAGCAGGAGCACACGAAAACCATTCTTATGACGGTCCTGATAGCGAACAAGGTAATACCGGAATCTCACGATATAAAAACATACCTGTATCCATTTTTTCATCTTCTTGTCGAGCCACGGGTTATCCGGCTGGTACTGAAATGTCCAGCTTCCCCATTCATCAAGGGTTTCGGGTGTTTTCAGTCCCAATTCCAGCGATTTCTGGTAGAGATCCGTTCCCGGATAGGCATTAAACGGGAATATCCCGTTAATCGTTACGAGAGGATGAGTATCCCAGAGGGTTTGAATGACATCAAGTGTTTTTTCAAATCGATAATACGTTTCACCCGGGAAACCACCCATAAAGCTGAGAATGGGACGGATGCCTGATTCGGCGACTTTACGTGCGCCGGAAATAATATCATTGGTCGTGATGTCTTTTTCAATACACTGTAATGTCTCATCCGAACCCGATTCCGCTCCGAAGAATAATTGTATGAATCCCGCTTTTTTCAGTGCTGTCAGGGACGAGGAAGAAAATTTTCTGATAATATCAAGTCTGCATGAGGCGATAATTCCGCAGTCGAGACCTTTCTCAATAATTCCATTAGCTATCGACTCAGCGCGTTTGATATCGATGAAAAACTCATCATCAACAAACCCAAAATTCCTAACTTTGTATTTATTTTGAAGATAGTGTAATTCTTCAACGACTTTACCGGCATTTTTTGCACGCCATTTTCTGCCGGAAAACACTGTATTATAGCAGAATCCGCATCGGAAAGGACATCCTCTGGACGATTGATAGTCGAACTGGTATTCTATTCCGTGATAATCCTGTATGTTGATAAGATCATATGCCGGCAGGGGCAGTTGATTCATAGAAAGATATGCCCTCTGTGCCCCAATAACTATAGTCTCGTCCGGGTTCTGAACGCATGTGCCCGGGATACGAGCGATTTCTTTCCCGGTAAAAACAGCATCAACCACATCTTTGAACGTTTCCTCTCCCTCGCCGATAACGACTGCATCCACAAGATGGTGTTTAATAGTCTGTTCAGGCAGGAGGCTGGGGTGGATTCCGCCCCAGACTATAACCACATCAGGATTTGCCTGCCGGGCAAAACGTGCCGCCTGTAACCCGTAATATAGCTGGTGACCGGTCATAGCCGTTATTCCGATGATAAGTGCGGTTTCGAAGTCAGTCGTACTCAGTTCATGAATATTCATGTCGAGAATTCGAATACTGTTTTCGTATGTTTTTTCACGGCGCAGCCAGGACGCGATTGACAAAAGCGACAGAGGTAAATGGAGTAACGCTCCGCCGATCTGTACACGATTAGATCCCGGCGCAACGAGTACAATCTGTTTGTCGGTGTGTTCTGAAGTCATTATTCCTGATGCAAATGCAATATCAGCCATATCGGATTTATTGCTTTCTAACTTTGAGAAGTATACCTGCTCCGCGGTCTGGTTTACTGTTTCTCCCGAACCAGGAAATAATCAGAAGTATCGGAAAGATCAGGGCGTAAAGGTATTTGCGTTTCATCCTGGCGCCGGTGATCAGATAGGATATATTATTTGTAATCGTTTCCAGCCAGCCATATGTATAATAATGCTCGATTATCACGAATCCGGCATCTTTTACCTTTGAGACAATATTTTCCATTGTGTATCCGGGTCTGAAATGCCCCTCAACGTCAAAATTGACTTTCCAGCCGAACAGAAACCATCGTCTGTAATACCCCGGTACATGCAGGATCAAATCGCCGCCGGGCAGGAGGACGGAATGATAAAAATTCAGTGTTTTACTATCGTCATGGATATGTTCCAGTACATCTATGCTTAGGACGAGATCATACTGTTCCTGTGCCGTTTTATCGGTTATATCGAAAAATAGTGGCGATTCAAAACGGCAGTTTTTCAAACCTGCGATTTCAGCGAGAATGCTATTTTTAGAGTGAAAAAATTCGTTTTGAAAAATAATGTCGATGCCGATAACGGTGCTATCGGGTAGTATTCGGGCGATCTCGAAAGTAAAAGAACCAAAAGAGCCGCAGCCGTGATCAAGGATATTAATATAGCCTCTTTTTGTAACGAGCGGCAGTATTCTTCGCGCTCTGTTCCTCAAGCCATGGACAGGTATGCCAAAAACCCTGATATACAGGCGCTCTATTTTTGATAAAGACGTGTCATGTACAAGTTCTTTTCCCAACATATATTAGTAGTATCCTAATTGATTTTTTTCAGTATCCCGGAATATCAAGTGTTTCTCCCAGTGCCCGTGCCATCCATGCGTTACACCACCGCATCAGGGAATAATTCCATGTTATTAACCTTCCCCTGCGATAAGCGTAATCTCCTGTTTCATTCCGATAAAGGGTCGTATGCACCCATTCGTCGATCTTTGCCGACTGATCGTAATAGACTCTTTTGTGACTGTGACGAAAAACCTTTGCAAACGTGATAATTCCCTGTGCCGCACCGTGAATGTCATAGGGATAACGTTTATTGTACATCCACCTGGGGGCGCCATCCTGCTCGAATAACTGTTCCTGATAAAAGGCGAGTCCCTTCCAGTATACATCCATTAGGCTGTCATCACCTGTCTCTTCACAATATTCGAGGATACCGTCCAGAATTCCGCCGGTATGGTAGTTGTCATGTGTAATATAGGATTTCCTTCCAGTCTCCCGACTGTTCGGATGGGTATAATACCATGCGTTGTAATCTGTGCGGCGGTTTACCGTGTATGCGATGAGTTCTTTTGCGGCGGTTTGAAATTCTTCATCATCGGTCTCCTTCCAGAGTTTGATGAGGAACGCGCCGGCAAGCACGTTGATATTCAGTACAATCGCATCAACCTTTCTAAGAACGTAGGCAATAGCACGCTCATTTTCTCCCTGGTACAGAACAGGCACATCATTCAAAATAAAACGTGCGATTGAGATGGCGCTTTCAAGATATTCCTTCTTTTTCGTAATCCTGTAGGCATGGATCAGCGCCTCTCCGGCAAAGACGGTGACCACGACATTCGGTTCAAACCTGTCCTGGAGGAAGATCAAGTTCTGCCATATAAAATTATACCCCCACGAGAGATTGCGCCGGTTTGGGCTCGGATTATCAAGTAACCATTTAAGCAGTGTTTCCGCCTCATCCAGAAGGATACGATCACCTGTTTTTTCATAAAGTGAGAGATATGCACGGGCAAAAAGGGCAATTCCCTTGGGATTACGTGATTTTGCAATACCGAGATAGGGTCGTATATTTACCGGAGATTTTTTTACTGCCTGCGTGTAGATCAGCCTCAGCCATTTATTATTGAAAGAAAGCGTCCGAAGAAAAGGGCTGTTCAGCGCATCAAATTTGCTGTATCCCGTATAATCCTTTTCCCGCGCTGATTTTAACACCTTTCGCAGGATTTCCTCATGGTTTTTCATTATGCCTGTACCCGCCCTTCAGGATTATCACAAAAGCCCTCTAATCAATAAAACGCCTGAACCACAGTTCACAGTTCAATGCCCGCCAGATGGCTCTGCCTGCATTCACCTTTCCCGATGCGTTTGCATCTATCAGTGTCATAAGTTTCGGTATGTCATACAGGTTTCGCTTTTTTGTTTTGGGTGCACTCAGCACATCCCGCACATACGGAAGCATATTATTGCGGAACCAATCCGCTTCAGGTGTAGAAAATCCGATCTTATCGCTTCGCGTGCGCACTGATTCGGGTATTATTCCCTTTATTGCTTCTCTCATTATATATTTCGTCCAGCCGTTGCGAATCTTTTGTCTAGCAGACAGGGAAAAGATAAAAGATACGAGACGATGATCCAGAAAAGGCAGACGTGCCTCTATGGAAGATGCCATTGAATTCCTGTCCTCATACCGTAAAAGCGCCGGGAGGCTGGAGATCGAGAATAGCTCATACAGCCTCCTGTTCAGCCAGTCATAGGTACCGGGAACCTGAGGCGGTTGAATTGTATGGGCGCATTTAACGATACTTTTATGTACCCAGTTCACGTTTCTGCCGGGATCATAGCGGTTAGCCCAGCGGATCATCGATCGGTGCGGCAGGAAACCTGCTAACGTAGCGAGAAACGTCCGTGGGAATGGTGCTCCGGTGAGGGAGAGGTAGCTTTTGATTTCATTCCAGCATTGAATCGGGTTCATATCTTTCAATAAACCGGCAAAGTGTATGGGAAACAGATAATGATACCCCGCCAGTTCCTCGTCAGCGCCCTGTCCGTCGAGTGTTACAGTTATGCCGTTTTTACGGGCAAGCTGGAATACCTTGTACTGGGCGTACTGGCTGGTCGACCCGAATGGTTCATCCTGGAAATAGATGAATTCTTCGATATCTTCCAGCAAACTTTCGGCTGATGGGGACACTCGATAGCTTTCCACATCGCTGAAACCGGTAACCTCGTCGATATAGGGAGTTTCGTCCTCGATGAATCCTGGTCCATAAACTGCGGAAAATGTTTTTTGATTGCCCTTTTCGAGCCAGGGACGTGCAACACACACCACGGCGGTACTGTCCAGCCCTCCGGAAAGACAGGTGCCGACTGGCACATCACTGCGCAGCCTCAGTTTTATGGATGATTTGAAAAGCTCAAGGAATTTTTCGCTGCATTCACTGTCAGACACCGGGATATCATGGAGGCTGTCCGAAAGATTCCACCATGTCCGGGGTTCGGGAAGCGAACCGTCTTCAAAACCTATATCGAAATAACAGCCTGCCTCCAGGCGCTTGATTTCACTGAAAAATGTCCATTCAAAGCTGTCAACGCGTGAATGGACAAGGTAATCAGATACAGCTCGCATGTCAGGATCTCGGGAAACTGTGCCAAGCCTGAGCAGGGCTTTCGGCTCCGATGCAAAAATAAACTGCCCGTTTTTGAATGTATAATATAGAGGTTTGATGCCGAACCTGTCCCTTGAGATAAAAAGCCTGCGCCGGCAGGTGTCCCATATAGCGAATGCCCACATGCCGTTAAACCTTTCCATGCAGTCGATTCCCCATTCATCATAGGCATGTAAAAGGACCTCCGTGTCGGTATGGGTATTGAAGTGTCTGCCAAGAGATTCAAGTTCCCTGCGTAGTTCGATGTAATTATATATCTCACCGTTATAGGTGATCCATAATTCACCGTTATGCAGTGAAAGAGGCTGTATACCTTTTGCGGACGTATCAATGATTGCGAGCCTTCTGTGGGCAAAACCTGAATAAAATCCCCGCGTGGAAAGCGGGGGATTGCCGCACGGGTTGAAACGGCAGAATTCCGGTTTTTCCGCAAGCAGGGAAATACCCCCGCTGTCCGGGCCCCGGTAGAGGAATGTATCAGCCATAACTGCAAGGTCTTTGTAGTCGATAGGTTTTTTATCGAAACGATGGATGCCGGCAATTCCGCACATATTAAACGCCCACTGTCTTTTCAATTAAGTCGGTAACGAATTTTGTCACATCAATTTTGTCATTCAGAATCCTGTCTCTCTTTTCTTTCCACCTGGCTTTAATGTCTTCAGTTTGCACAATTTCAATAGCTTTTTGAATTGATTTTTCCTGGTCCTCAGGTGACTCTGAAAAGTTGAAAACAGCACCGTACACCTCTTCCTGCTCGTCGGTATAACCTCTTCCCGTATTATCGAGGTAAATTGCCGGCGTACCCAGAACCGCGCATTCGGATGCCATCGTAGCGCTTTCCCCAAAAAGCAGTGATGCATAATACAATGCATCATGTATTTTTTCGGGCGGGATGGGTATTTTGTATGCTTTTAAATCCTCGGGAAGCTCTTTTTCCGATGAAATAAATACTTTTGCGTAAGTTGTTAACATTCTAACAGCTTTTCGCTTCATGTCAGGGGAGATTCCCGAATGACCTAAATCATGCCCTGCTTCCCATGAAACAAAACGCATGACCACAAACTTTTCTCCTTTCTGTACGCCAAGTTGATCCAGTACCGAAGGATCGGGGGAGAAATAATCGGGATGAAGGTACGCCAGTTCATGATATCCGTTGTACGTTATATGCCTGCGAGTTACTTTTTTTTTGTAGCACGACGGTAATACGAGGTGATGAGACAACGGATACGAAATCATGTTTGAAATAACTGCATGTTCTGTATCATAGAATGTTACGACCTGAGTGCCGGTGAGCCGTCCGACCGGGGCAATAAACGTTCCCGCAATTGCGGTCATGATATCGGGCTTTCTCCTGCGGACAATCCTGATCAGTTCCGTACATCGAGCGAGAAGTTCACGTGCAAGGCCGAACGGTGTCGTTCCATGACTGCCTGATGGTGTGTGTGGGATATGATAACAGTCGAGGAGATGAATGGTTATGTCCTTGTCACGTGATGTGACAATAACCTCATGACCTTTATTTAACCATATCCGCAAGGGGTGTTTGAAGAAATGAACATGTGCAGGATGAGTTATGTCAACGAGTATTCGGATAATCTTTCCCTTTCAAGTCCTTATTGGCTTCCATGTCAAACAGCATTGCAAAAAGCAGAAATTGTAAGCCTGAAAGGGTGCAAAAAAGAATAGAAAGAGCATTTATTTGCGTTATATAACCGGTGGTTATCCAATAGTATATTAACCGTATGACAAGCGGAATGTCCAGAATCAATACCAAAATTCCAAGAGAATAAAATAATACAAGAGGGTGAAAGTCACGTATTACATATTTTTGTAACATACGGCGGATGAATAAATGTATCAGGAGAAAAAAGATAGAGAACATCACCCTGTGTATCTTCATGCTGCTTTTTTCGCCGATCCCGTACACCGGATTAACCGGCACGTCCATAACACGCAGGTTATATATATTTAACCTCACGAGAAGTGCGTTCGGAACGCCAAAACCCTTATAAAGGTTTTCAAAAGGAAGAATATGGAGGGCCTTTTTATTCATGGCGGAGTAACCAGACTGTGAATCTGTAACGTGCCAGTACCCGCTGACAATTTTTGTCATAAAAGTGAGAAGGGAATTCCCCAGATATCGTATACGGGGAATTTTGTTCCATGCTTCTCCGGTTACAAGGCGGTTTCCCTTGGTATAGTCTGCACAATTATGAATTAATGGGTCTATTAGGTTCGGAAGGTCTTTGGGATCCATCTGGTTATCGCCGTTCATCACAGCAGCAATATCGATATCATTCTCACGGCACCAGATATATCCTGAACTGAGTGCGGCACCAACCCCGAGGTTTTTATTATGCCTGATATAATATACACGTTCATTTTCACGTTCAATTTCCTTTACTATCTCCGGTGTACCATCAGTGCTGCAATCATCCACAACTACAATATGGTCAACAAATTCGGGGATGTTTTGTATCGTTTTTGCGATCAACAGTTCTTCGTTAAATGCCGGTATAATAGCACATATTTTTTTTGCGTTGTACATGGTCTACCCTGATCATTATCGATAATAGGTGTTGAGTTTTATCACTGTCAAGTTACGTGTGAATAAAGTTTCATACAAATACGTAATATAAAAACAGTAGTTACAGTCATGTTGAAACTATTATACGCAAATAAAATAGTCAAAAAAAGTTATTTTGCAAGATTCAGTCCTGAAGAGTACAGAAGGTGGTTGTGATTATCCCTGAAAACCATTAAAAAATGTGGAAAGAAGACTCCCTTTAATTCCCCCTTATCAGGGGGATACCAAAGGGGGAGTATACCTATCAAGAAAAAAATTACTCGATTATATTCAATTTAGATTGAGCCTCCTCTAAAAATGTAATTATTTCAGGATCATCCGGTTTAATTTGTGATGCCTTTGACAAATATTTTAAAGCATCATCGTAATGTTGCTGTTTACATTTGAGAATACCAATATTTTTGTGTACATCGAAATCTTCCGGGAAAAACTTCTGGATTGCCAGATAATAAGAAACAGCTTCATCGAGTTTATTTTCCTGAACGAGCCGTGATGCCATTGACCTGAGTATGGATACATTGGAGGGATCAATGCTCATGGAATTTGAAAAATGATCAAGAGCCTCATTGTACCTGCCCAGATCAAAATAAGCCTCTCCCATATTGTTATGGGTATACACCAAAGGCACGCCCGGATATTTCAGCACTATATTATAATGCTTAAGAGCCTCTTCGATTCTACCCATTTTGTGTAAACAATAGCCCATGTTAAAATTGAGTGCCGGCTGATTCGGGTCAAACCTGAGAGCTTTTGACAATTGCTGATATGCATCTTCATACATTTCTTTCGTTAGATAGGCATCGGCAAGGTTATGATAGGCTCTGGATTTTTGGGGTGATTTCTTGACGGCGTCTGACCAGAAGCTGATTTCATCTTTCCACACCTTGTTTCTCTGGTATGTCATGAAAGAATAACAACATATTAATGCTAAAAATAAACTGAGTGCAATTCTAGCATGTTTTTTCCAAAGCACATGATAGAATATGCCGACAAAAAACATGCTGAATCCGACCATAGGCAGGTAAAGCCTGTGTTCGAACATTACATTATGAAGAGGTATAAAACTTGATTCGACCGAAAGGGTTAAGAAAAACCACAGTATTCCTACAGCTACAAATCTTCTCCGACGGAAAAGACTGATAGCCGCCACGAATACTGACACCAAAAAAATAAAACTAGTAAATGTACGGAATTCAAAAAAGCTTAAAGAAGCCGGGATATCATGATCGATATTCTGCCATATCGGTAGGAATAAAAGCCTCAGATAAATAACCATGACCTTGAACTGGGTCATAAGATAAACAATATTGGTTAACCCTGCATCCTGAGACCGGTCAGAGTAAACTGTTTTGAAAATAATTCCGGGACCATACTTAAACAGTATCCATCCGGGAATAATCAAAGCAAAGAGGAGCAGAGGAATCAGAAGGAGGAGTATCTTTTTATTCCTGATGATTGTTCCTATTTCCCCTTTTCGGAAAAAAGCAAACTCGAAAAGTAATATGGCAAAGGGCAATGTGAACACAGTTTCTTTCGTAAACATCCCCAGAACAGCAGCAACCGCCGAAACCGTAAAGTAAATCGGCTTAATGTGTTTTTTTTCAGTTTGTCTGGCTTTCATATATAAACAAAGTGAGGTTATATAAAATAATGACGCCAGAGAAGCAAATCTTTGAACAATGTATGTAACAGCCTGGGTCTGGATCGGGTGTGATACGAATAGAAGGCTGCATCCAAAAGCCAGAAGTCTTTTATGTTTGCTCATTGACCACGTGCGCATCACCGGAGATGACAGGATCAATTCCACCAGCCACCAAACCATTAAGGATGTAATTATGTGGATAATCACGTTAACGGCATGGTAACCGAAAACATCAAGCTGGTGGTAATGATAATTAAATGCTAATGTCAAATATCCAACAAATCTAAGGTTATTAAAATCCCAGATCGCTTTGATATTATGAATGTCATGTATGGTTTGATTGCCGATAATATTCTGGAAATCGTCCAGTTGAAAAGAACAGTCAAAACTGTTGGAATAGAGTATAATACCGAGTATACAGATGATAAGTATAGGGTATATCCTCGAAATTATAACTATATACCTGCTTTTTATTTCTTTAATATTGTTTTTATTACCCATATTTGAAGAGACCTTCACTAAATTTTTAAGAATCCGGACTGGAGAACCAATGAATACAAATGTTTCGCATGTTATCCGCTTTCTAAAATAAAGTTTTTCGTTAAATTTACAAGTACTCGAAATGTTATGATGAAATCAAGTAAATATTTTATTATATACAGCCCGAATCTCAGAAAAAATAATTTTTAAAACCATAAAAACAGAGTATTTCTTTTCTCCGAAGGTACTTCAGTTCATAATCGTTCGAGATTATCTTATTGGCTAAAATTTACTGTAACACAAAACAGCGCATAATAAGGTTTGAAGAGCTTTTTACCGGTGTCAGGCATCTGCTTCACCTCTTTGATTTTTCCAAAATCCGGTATGCTTCATATAAATGGGTCTCGGCTTCTTTATAATCAGGTTTAATGCGCAGTGCCTCCTTGAACCTGGAGATCGCCTCTTCGATTTTTCCCTGTTCTTTCAGAATAACTCCCAGGAGAAAATGAGCTTTTTCGAGATTTGCATTGATGTTCAGAGCAAGTTTGAAATGCTCTGCTGCTTTTTCTTTTTCCCCTGTTTCATCAGTGCGACACCAAGATTATAGTGGACATCGTAAGAATTTGGATTGATACGTAACACCCGGTTGAATTTTTCAAGAGCCTCTTCAATTCTCTCCAGCTGCACGAGAGCGATTGCCCAGTTGTAATAAGCATCTTCGTACTGTGGATTAATACTCACAGCTTTGGAAAACTCCTGAATGGCTTCTTCAATCTTCCCCTGTTGGATAAGAGTACTCCCCAGATTATAATGTGCGATGTCATAATCTGGACGAATCGACAGTGCCTTTTTGAACTGTTGAACTGCTTCATCAAGCTTTCTCTGGAGTAAATAAATACTTCCCAGGTTCGTGTAAGCCCAATTATCCTCAGGATTTATGCTCAGAACCAGTTGGAATTCATTAATTGCCTTATTGAATATTCCCCGGTTCATGTAGTATTTTCCAAGGTTGTAATGTGGTCTCGTTTTATCAGGTGATTTTTGCGTTGCGTCACTCCATAAGCTGATAGCATTTTTCCATACCTTGTTTCTTTGATATGTCAGGAATGAATAACAGCATACTGCAGTGATCAGTACAATTATCAATGCTTTGGGATGCCTGCCCCATAAAAGGTGATATATAAAACTGGCAAAGAAGAGGCAAAATCCGAACATTGGCAAATATACCCTGTGTTCGAACATGACATTGCGCAATGGTTGGATGCTCGATTCGACTCCAAGGGTGAGAAAAAACCATATAATTCCCACTGCCATTAATTTTTTGCGTGGGTAAAGCCAGAGAGCAATAACAACAAGTACAGCCAGAAAAAGAAAGCTTGCTATGGTAGGGAGTTCAAATAAACTACGGGAAGCAGGGATATCATGGTCAAGATTCTGACCCAATGGCACTGCTAAAAGTCTAAGATATGCCACTATAACCCTGAACTGGGTCATAAGATAAACGGTGCTTGTTAATGGCTGGTCGAGTAATCTGTCCGAGGCAGTAGTCGCAAAAAATTGATCGGTGCCGTACTTTAACAATAACATGAGCGGAATAATCAAAGTGAAGATTAATATCGGGACTAAAATGATAAGAAAAGTTCTGCTCTTCACGATTTCTTTCAGGGTGCCTTTACGTACGAACCCAAACTCGAACAACAGTATAGCGAAAGGTAATGTAAACACTGTTTCTTTAGTCAACATTCCCAAAAGTGCTGCAATAGCTGATGCTGAAAAATAAATTACGCTCAGGTCTCTTTTTCTTGAAAGCCTGGCTTTAAGATAGAATGAAAGTGACGCTAAATAGAATAAAGTGGCGAGGGAAGCAAATCTCTGGACGATGTAGCTGACAGCCTGTGTCTGTAAAGGGTGAGATACAAATATCAAACCGCAAAATAAAGCCAAAAGATTTTTGTGTTTACTGATCTCTTCCCTCTGAATAACCGGAGCCGAAAAAATCAATAAAACCAGCCAGTAAGCAAAACAGGAGGCAGCAATATGTATAATAACATTAATAAAATGATAACCAAAAACATTATCCTTGTTAAAGTGATAATTAAGGGCGAAAGAATAATATCCCACAAATCTCAGGTTATTCAAATCCCAGATATTTTTTATATTGCCTATATCATGTATGGATGTATTGAAGACTATATTCGGCTCATCGTCAAACTGGAATGAATTGTTAAAACTATTGGAATAAATGATGAAACCGACTGTGATGATCAAAAGAATCGGGTAAAGTTTGAAAAGGGAAAGTTTCTGAGAGATTTTTGGAAAAGATGTTTGTTTCTTTTGTCTGCGGGTGTTTTTTCGCATATTCACATCTAATTTTTTCTTTAAAAAAGTCCCCGGCAACATCAATTATAAAAAATTTTAAACTTCATAATAATCTGGTATTTACTTAATGTCAAGTAATAAAATGATTCGACTTGTTCCTTACATTTCCCATTATATATAAAAGTCATGGCAGGCAAACCAGGTAATTTGTTTCCCCTTAAGCGGCCGATCGGAAAAAAATTCCTTGTATATACCCACAGGTTTTATATCCCAGAATATGATTTATTATCTTGTTTATAAATAAGATGTAAAGATTAAAATTATAATTTGTTCCTTCTGGCATATGTATTGCAAAACTATATGATAGAAAGGAATATCTCTTGTGAAGGAAAAAGCAAAGAATACATGCGAAATATGTGGAAAAAGTTTATTTGTGATTATCATCGGCAAGAGGGAAACCGAAAGACTGTGCTATCAATGTCTCGCTGCTCATTACCCGGTGTTAAAGAAATTGACAGAAGTGTTGTGAGTTAGCGAAAAAGAAGTTTGATTTTTAACCACGTATCATAATCTGCATTCGAAGGAAAACCAAAATCTCCGCCCAGTCCGCCAACAATATGAGACAGTTTGGTTAGCTTTATGATCATTCCCGATGTAGCATTATTTGTTGTTATCCCATCTTTTGTGAAATTCCCGCCTGAGTCGTATACACAGAGAAGATTATCCCCGCGTGACAGCTTACAGGTTCCCAGGAGATAGCTAAGGCTTGCCGGTGTAATGATTATTTCCATTGGTGAGGTGCTGGAAAAAGTCAGGAAATCATCTTTTACGCCGTTAATATACACCTCAAACGAGAGATTGAAAAAAAGATCTATACCGTTGACACTCTTAAATTTATTTCCTTCGATATTGAGTATAATATGAATAGTAACCGGATTGTTTACTGGTAAATTGCTGATAAGAAACTGAGTTCCGTCAAAAGCACCGGTAATGTCCCTTGATTCGGATGGCACGTTTGAGAAATCCGATTCCCGTACGATAAATGCATCACCCTCGCTGGTGATTTTTGTCAGAATTGGTGGAGAACTTTGGTATGAATCCAAATACAATTTCCATTGTATATCAGAAGAATGTGATTCAGGCGATATACCGAGCAAGATAAATGAAATTATAACAGAAAAATACAGAGTTCTTTTTAGGTTCATCTGTGAATCCAGATAGTGAAAAATGTGCGAGAAAAACAATTCTATACGTGTTATACTTTAAAATATGAAGAAACCATCAATTTTGTCAATTATAATTTAATAATAATAAGGTCAAAAAAAAGACACCCGTGCCATAAAGACACGGGTATCTTATAAGCTAATATATACTACTTTTAGTACATACCGCCGCCCATACCGCCTCCGGGAGGAGGACCTGCCGGCATTTCAGGTTTATCCTCCGGCAGATCAGCAATGACAGCTTCTGTGGTAAGGAGAAGCGAAGAGATCGATGCTGCGTTTTCAAGTGCGATACGCACGACCTTGGTCGGGTCAATCACACCAGCCTCGATCAGGTTTTCATATTTCTCCTTAGCGGCATTGAAGCCCACATCATCCGGTTTTTCAAGGGTCAGCATAACAACGATATTACCCTCGATGCCCGTATTATTTGCGATTTGCTTTGCAGGCTCTTTGAGTGCTTTTTTCACAATGTCAACACCTACTGCTATATCCCCCGTGGCCTTTACTTTTTCGATAGCTTTGATCGACCTGAGAAGAGCGACTCCGCCGCCGATAACTATGCCCTCTTCGACTGCGGCACGGGTAGCGTGGAGAGCGTCCTCAACACGGGCTTTCCTTTCTTTCATCTCAACTTCAGTTGCAGCGCCGACATTAATCACTGCAACACCACCGGAAAGTTTGGCAAGACGCTCCTGTAGTTTTTCACTGTCATAATCAGAGGTTGTTTCTTCGATCTGATTACGGATCTGGGCTATTCTACCCTGGATATCTTTTGTTTTGCCGCCACCCTTAACGATGGTGGTATTGTCTTTGTCGATTGTAATACGACTTGCGGTACCGAGATCTGCTGTGGTTACGTTCTCGAGCTTAAATCCGATTTCTTCGGAAATAACCTTTCCACCGGTCAAAACAGCGATATCCTCCAGCATAGCCTTCCGGCGGTCACCGTATCCGGGAGCCTTGACAGTCGCTACTTTCAGAATGCCACGGAGTTTGTTGACAACCAGTGTTGCAAGAGCCTCACCTTCAACATCCTCGGCGACTATCAACAGGTTTTTGCCCATCTGGCTCACCTTTTCCAGAATCGGCAGGAGATCTTTCATGTTGGATATCTTCTTGTCATGGATGAGAATCATCGGCTCTTCCAGTATAGCCTCCATGGAGTCGGGATTGGTCACGAAATAAGGAGAAATGTAACCGCGGTCGAACTGCATCCCCTCGACGACCTCGAGCATCGTATCGATTCCCTTGGCCTCTTCCACTGTAATGACACCGTCTTTGCCCACTTTCTCCATTGCCTGGGAGATAAGGTCACCGATAGTAGAGTCATTATTTGCAGAAATAGTGCCAACCTGGGAAATTTCCTTTTTATCCTTCACCGGACGGGAAATTTTGTTAAGATATTCAACAGTAGCTATAACTGCCTTATCAATACCTTTTTTAAGCTCCATCGGGTTGGACCCTGCGGTCACATTCTTGATACCTTCATTAAAGATAGCCTGTGCAAGAACGGTAGCTGTAGTTGTTCCATCACCGGCAACATCGGATGTTTTGGTTGCGACTTCCTTGAGCATCTGAGCGCCGATGTTTTCGTATTTATCTTCGAGCTCGATTTCCTTAGCCACAGTTACACCGTCTTTTGTTATGGTCGGTGAACCGAATTTTTTTTCAAGGATAACATTTCGACCTTTTGGTCCAAGTGTTACCTTGACTGCATTTGCCATTTTGTCAATACCAGATTTCAGCTTTGTACGAGCATCAGTGTTATACTTGATTTCTTTTGCCATGTTGCTGTATCCTCCATTTATATTTGAGATTGTTTATTATTCGATAATAGCAAGAATAACGGACTCAGACATGATGAGATATTCCTCATCTTTATACTTCACCTCTGTTCCACCGTATTTTGAGTAGAGAACCTTTTGACCTACCTTGACATTCATCTTGATGATTTTACCGCTTTCATCGGTTCTTCCGGGTCCAACAGCAACGATTTTGCCCTCCTGGGGTTTTTCCTTTTCAGCCGTGTCAGGAATGATGATTCCACCCGACGATTTGTTTTCAGCATCTTCAATGGCTTTTAGAAGTACATTGTCTGCTAAGGGTTTGATTTTCAAGGTTACTCCTCCTTTTAAAAAGTTTGTGAATTTTTTAGCACTCAACATGTAAGACTGCTAATTTTTGAAAATTAAAAAATGTATTATAAAACATTAAAAGCTTTTTGTCAATAGTTGAAAAAGCGCGAAGCCAGCAAGTTAGGGTGCTTTTTTACATAATATTTGCCAGTAATTAACTTAATCGACTACTTCATAATCTGCATCAACAGCACCGGATCCATCATCGTCGGAACTTTTCTTTTCTCCGCCGGCCTGTTCCTGTGGCTCCTGGTAATCCGGGCCAGGCTGGCCTTCCTCTTGGCTCTGCTGAGCATACATCTGGGATGCGGCTTCGTTCCATGCTGCATTCAAGCCGTCACGGGCAGATATTATTTCATTATTGTCAGAACCTTTGATAGCATTTTTTGCTCTCTCAAGCGCAGCTTCTATTTTGGCTTTGGTGTCGGGTTGTATTTTGTTACCAAGTTCTTTGAGGTTCTTTTCGGTCTGGTAAATAAGCTGATCGGTTTCATTCCTTGCAGTAATTTCTTCTTTCTTTTTTTTATCTTCATCAGCGTGTTTTTCCGAGTCTTTCACCATTTGCTGTATCTCATCCTCGTTGAGTCCGCTCGAGGCTTCAATACGTATCTGCTGTTCCTTTCCGGTCGCCTTGTCTTTTGCAGAAACATTGAGAATACCGTTTGCATCAATATCAAAGGTAACCTCGATCTGCGGAATGCCTCTCGGTGCGGGTGGAAAGCCGTCAAGATGAAAGCGGCCAATCGTCCTGTTTGCGCTGGCAAGCTCGCGTTCACCCTGAAGCACGTGGATCTCAACGGATGTCTGGTTGTCTGCAGCTGTCGAGAAGATTTCGCTCTTCTTTGCGGGAATGGTAGTGTTGCGTTCGATTAATTTGGTGAATACGCCGCCGAGTGTTTCTATTCCCAGCGACAGCGGAGTCACATCGAGCAGAAGCATATCGGTAACATCACCCGTGAGAACACCGCCCTGGATCGCTGCTCCAAGCGCAACAACTTCATCAGGATTCACTCCCTTGTGAGGTTCTTTGCCAAAGATGCCCTTAACAAGTTCCTGCACCTTGGGAATACGTGTCGATCCACCCACAAGAATAACCTCGTTAATCTGATCGGAATTAAGTCCTGCATCTTTCAGGGCTAATTTGACAGGTTTACGGGTTCGTTCGACAAGATCATCAGTCAACTGTTCAAATGTTGCTCTTGTGAGTTTAATGTTGAGATGTTTGGGACCTGAGGAATCAGCGGTAATAAATGGGAGGTTAATATCAGTCTCCATAGTGTTTGAAAGTTCACACTTGGCTTTCTCCGCAGCTTCTTTAAGCCTCTGAAGCGCCATGGGATCTTTTCTCAGGTCGATACCATCGCTTTTCAGGAAATTATCGGCAAGCCAGTCAACAAGCTTTTGGTCAAAATCGTCTCCGCCAAGGTGTGTGTCACCATTAGTGGAAAGCACCTCAAATACTCCATCACCGAGTTCCAGAATAGAAATATCAAACGTCCCGCCGCCAAGGTCGAATACGGCTATTTTCTCGTCATGCTTTTTATCAAGTCCATACGACAGTGATGCTGCGGTTGGTTCATTGATAATACGTTTGACATCGAGACCCGCAATACGTCCCGCATCTTTGGTGGCCTGACGCTGAGAGTCATTAAAGTAGGCGGGTACGGTGATTATAGCATCAGTAACCTTCTCGCCGAGATAATCTTCAGCAGTCTGTTTTAGTTTCTGTAGAATAAAGGCTGAAATCTCCGGAGGAGAAAATTCTTTGCCATCAACTTTAACCCGGGCAACATTGTTTGATCCTTTTATTACTTCATAGGGCACCTCTTTTTTTTCGCTCCCCACTTCATTGTGCAGTCTTCCCATGAAACGTTTTATGGAAAATACGGTTCTCTTGGGATTGGTGATCGCCTGCCTTTTTGCGATCTGACCAACAAGTCGTTCTCCTTTGTCATTAAAGGCTACAACACTTGGGGTTGTTCTTCCGCCTTCCTGGTTTGTGATTACAACCGGTTTACCACCCTCAAGCACAGATACAACCGAATTCGTAGTTCCTAAGTCAATACCAATAATTTTAGACATTGTCATTTCTCCTATTAAATTCAAACTTTTTTAAAAATATAACATGCAAAATGAATGCCAAATCGCTAATTTTATGTAACATTGTGTTTTTAATAAATATCGTGATATGACAATGTGGAAATAGTAAAAAAATACCGACGAAAAAGACTGTCATAATGGCGCTACTATGCCTGTGTGGCAGTCTTTTCTGCCTGAATGTACAGGATTGATTTCTGCTCTGGCTTATGAATTCCAGCGCAAGGGAAAATGGTGGGATGGTTAGAATATTGTTATTTACTTGACTGAAAAAATCATTTGTCTTAAAATAATCTTTTTATATATTGAATTGTAACCTTCATAATTAATAGTTGTAATGATACGAGTTTAGATGGGGCTCGGTTATACATTATTTCATGTCGAGTCTTTTTTTATGAAGAATATTCATCTTCATATAAGTTTATTAAGATTTACAGGTTTTGCCGAAAGAGAAGTTTTTTGTTTTAAGAAAGGTACAGAAAAGTGCTGAGAGGTGACAGAATATTCAACAAAGGCTCCCTGCTTCCTTCAATTATTGATCTTGAAGAAGAACTCAAGGAAATGGAAAACAAGTCGGTAAAGCTTGCCGAGGACCGGATACAAAAGGCGAAGATATCAGCAGAGAAACTCATTGATGATTTAACTAAAGAAGTTCAAGTTTTAGAGAATGAGGGAAGGATAAAGCTCCTTGAGGAAGTAGACAGCACAGTCATAGAACTCAAGAATACCCATGAGCAGAAATTGCATGAGCTTGAACAGAGCATAGAACGAAACCGAAAACAAGCCCTGGATTTTATATTAAAAAGTATAATTCCCCGTTGGGACGGGAAATATCCTGACTGACAGAGTCAAACAGAAATGTGGTAAATAATAAAGGTTCCTGTATGATAGAACCCATGGTAAAAATTGAGATCGTCGGTCTTCTGGAAGAACTTGACAGAATCCTGGATCTTCTCCAGCGTGTGGGAACGGTCCAGATAGAGGAACTGCCGACTATTGAGAGTGCCGATAAATCTGACGTTCATCGCATTCATCTTGACAAGACCAAAGAGCATCTTTTGGCTAAATATGAGGAGTTGTCGCTAACTGTCAATGAAATCCTCGGCATCCTGAAAGAAGGGGTAGTGGAAGAAATCCCGTTTGATGCCGAAATACATGATAAACTTTACAGCCTCGGGCCAGAGGAACTGCTTGCATATATAGCGGGTATAGCAAGAGAAATACGTAGATTTGCGCGGCATAAAAGGAATTTACTTCAGGATATTGAGAGTGCTAAACAATATGAAATCCTGATAAACACCTTTCTCCCCCTTCTGGAAAAAGCAGGACCGATCGAAAATCTGGAACAAATCGGTATTATTCTCAAAAAAGGGGAATCTTCAGTCCTTCCTGTCCTTAAAAACCGGATAAGTGAAATAACCGGTCCCAAAACTCTGTTATTCCACCAGAAGATGCCCGATGACACCATCGGCGTTTATATCGTGGTGGATCCGAAAGATTTAAGTGTTATACGCCAGCTTCTGAGTAATGAAGGTATCGCCGAGCATCACATACCCCGTGAGTTTAGAAAGGATAACCTCAGGGACAGCATCGAGTCTATCCGCAGCAGAATAGAGGATATACCACGGGAACTTGAACAGATAGACAGCAAGTTGCTCGTGTTAAAGAAATCCAACATTGCACTTCTCCGCTTTATTCATTCACTCAGTATGGACAGGCTGAATCAACTGCGGATTCTTTCACGGCTCATCAGAACACAATTTACTTTCGTGATTTCTGGCTGGACCCCCGCATCATCACTTGATTCATTAAAAAATCAACTTCACAAACATTTTGATAACAGGATTTATATCGAGAAAGTAAGGTTGAATGAGCTTGATTATCTACATATACCAACCCTGCTTACAAACAGGGGTTTTTTCCGTGCATTCGAGGTTCTCACGAAACTTCTTCCACCGCCGAAATACGGGAACGTTGACGCTACACCGTTCATCACAATTTTCTTCCCCATCTTTTACGGTATCATACTCGGGGACATGGCGTATGGTCTCGTTCTCCTTACTATCGCCGGTATAATAAAGTGGAAAGCTTCAAAGGGGAGTCTTATCTCGGATATTGGGACAATAGCTATTTCTGCAGGATTCTTTACCATACTATTTGGATTCATGTACGGTGAGTTCCTCGGCGATTTAGGCGAGCAGTTCGGTCTGCATCCAATTGCACCGTGGCTGCACCGTTCAGGAGCAATCGAGGTTCTTCTTCTCCTTGCCCTTGGTCTCGGTGCAATACATATAATACTGGGTTTTGCACTAAGAACTTATGTGGGCATTATCATGAAGCATGTAAAGGGGATCATCGAGGGATTGGCAAAAATAACGGTAATTCTTGGTATTATCAGTATTTTTACCAGTCTGTTTCTCGGCTTCCCCACCGCAGTCAGAAATGCTGGTTACATCATGCTCGGTGTTGGGCTTCTCGGTGTCATCCTGACTGAGGGGTTTATTGGTTTTCTTGAGATGTTCAGCGTTTTCGGCAATATCCTTTCGTACAGCCGTATCATGGCAATCGGTTTGGCAAGCGTAATACTGGCAATCGTCGCCAACAGGCTCGCAAGGGCTTCTCACAGTATTGTTCTCGGAATTCTCATCGGTTTTTTTATACACATGATAAACTTCATTATGGGGGTTTTTTCTCCCACTATTCATTCCTTAAGGCTTCATTATGTCGAATTTTTCAGTAAATTTTTCCTGCCTTCCGGCAGACAGTTTCAACCATTTAAAAAAATTGGAGGGGATATATCTTGAAACGATCGGTCATCACTCTAATTGTGTTTTTCAGCGTACTGTTTATTTCTGCCTCGCTGTGTTTTGCAAACGCTGATACATCCGGGGAAGAGGGGAGCCCCAGCGCTCTGGCTCAAAGCATTAAATATATTGCAGCAGCTATTTCTGTGGGATTGTGTGCAATTGCAACAGGTATTGCCCAGTCACGGATCGGTGCTGCCGGGATGGGAAGCATCGTGGAAAAACCTGAAACAACTGGAACAGTTATCATCTGTCTCGCCATTCCCGAGACTATGGTGATTCTCGGATTTGTTGTGGCAGCTATGATTATAATTTTTTAACGACGAAGGATACTAACAACAAGGATGAAACCTGAACTGCTCAATTCAATCAGGAAAAAAGCCGAGAAAAATCGCACGGAAATACGTGATAAAGCACTCAAAGAGGCGGAAGAAATCAGCGAAAAGGCTAACGGGATTTCACGTGATATGCTGAACAAAGCGCATCTCAGGATTCAGGGTGAAGCCGATCGGCTCCTTGAGCGCAAATACAATATTATTCGCTTTCAAACAAATGCCCGTCGATACGAATTGAAATCCTCGGCAATTGAAAGCATCTGGCAAGAAATCGATGAAATCCTTGGAAAAATCGAACATTCCGATGGGTACAAAACTATTCTCGAAAACCTTTTTTACGAATGTCTTTCCAGTGCTCCCGACAATTCGCTGGTGAAAGCCTCGCCGCAAGATGCTGACACTGTCAAATCATGTATCCGTAGATCAAAGCAGAAACTGCTTTTCGAGGAAGATCCTCGCGTTCACGGAGGAGTCGAATTTCACTGGCCGGATGGTAAAGTGGTTCTTATAAACACTCTTTCTCACCGTCTATCAAGGTTGAAAGCTGAAGGTAATTCGGAACTGTCAAGAATTCTTTTTTCTTCCGGGGAGGGTTCGACAGCATGATACAGGTACCCGCAATCGAATATGTAAATGTCAGAATAAAGAGTTATCGCAGCCAACTGCTCACACGTGACATTTATGAGGATTTGCTGGGCAGTGACAACCTTGGCGCTCTGACAACGTTCCTGCTCGAAAAGCCATTATATCGCCAGGATATTGAACATGCACTCGAGGGATCGTCCGAACGTGAGGGACTGGAAAGAGGTGTTAAAGATCATTTTGTACAGTGCATATCAAATATTTTCCATATGTCACATGGAAAAACTAGACGCCTTTTCGAAATAGCCCTGACATCTTTTGATCTCAGGAATCTGAGAGCTTTAATTCTTGCACACATACGAAAGTTACCTTTCCACAGGGCAAGGGAAATGTTTATTCCATGCGGTTTACTGACCGAGGATACACTCTCCGACATGCTTGCGGCATCGGACATTGAAGAAATGTTACAACTATTATCACTTGCATGCCCATACGGTGCCGATGCTGTGAGAAAAGCACTGAATGAAAGAACTGAGAATGAATCTCTGGTAAAACTCATAAATCGTTTGGAACGGAACGTCTATCGTCATATTTTAAAAAATCTTGATAATGCCGATGATGACACGTTAATTCTCAGAACATTGTATCTTTTTGAGATTGATCTGAAAAACATCAAAACAGCGCTCAAGTATGTGAGCGAAGGTGTAAAACCCGGTCAGCAAATCCTTGAAGACTTTATTCCCGGAGGAAATATCGGTATTCAGTTCTTTGATGAAATGTCACGTTCTTCCGGTCTTGACGAGGCGCTGGAAATGATCGAATCGACACAGTTTAGTAAAGCAGTGGAAAAGGGTATCATCTATTTTGCCGAAACAGGATTCTTTCATGAAATGGAGCGCTTTTTTGAGGAGGTATTCATCTTGAAAGCCTGGTCATACCGAAGACATGACCCGTTCGGAATAGGCATATTTGTCGGATATGTCTGGAGCCAGTTCGTTGAATTGACTAACCTGAGGACTATTATCAACGGAATAGCTTTCAGGACCGGAGCAGGTCAGATAAGAAAGGGCCTCATTTATGTATGATAACGTGACAGCTATTGTTCCCAGGGGACAGGGAATTGGTTTTACCCTTGCAGGTATTCAGGTTAGAGAAGCTGTAAACACCGAAGATGCCCATAAAATTCTCGCTACGGAATATGAAGATGCCCATAACGGCGTTATCCTTATTGATGAAAAATATGCCAGAGATTTGCCGTCGAAACTCCAGAAAATGGTTGATGAAAGAGCCGTGCCTCTTGTCATTGGTATCCCTGTTGTGACAAAATGGGAATATATACACGACCGCGAAGAAGTTATTGCGAATATTATTCGCCGTGCAGTTGGATACCAGATAAAACTTACCGGTGTATAGCTTTTCTTGGTCATTTTTCGTTTCAAATTTCATTATGTGATATGTTAACCAGAAACACTTAAGAATATTAGAAAAGATGAAAATGAAAGAAGAATCAGGACATATCATAAAAGTTTCCGGACCAACAGTTGTAGCAGAAAATGTCCCCGGTGTTCGAATGTCCGATATCGTGGAGGTTGGCGAGGAGGGTCTCATTGGCGAAGTTATCCGCCTCGATGGCAACCGTGCCTTTGTGCAGGTGTACGAGGATACATCGGGTCTCATGCTCGGTGAAAAGGTTACAAGCCGAATGGCCCCCCTATCGGTAATTCTCGGCCCTGGTCTTCTCGGCAGTATCTACGATGGTATTCAGCGACCCCTGAACATACTGGAAGAAAAAAGCGGGGAATTCATCGACCGCGGTATCCGGGCAACGGCAATTGACCTGGAAAGAAAATGGGAATTCACACCCTCAGTCGAACCCGGAAAAGAACTCGAATCCGGTGATATTATAGGAGAAGTTAAAGAGACAAAGGAAATCATCCACCGCATCATGGTGCCTCCCGGTGTTCGCGGCACTCTTGAAAAAATCGACAGCGGCATGTTCACAGTAACAGATACAGTAGGGCGGCTCTCCGAAGGAACTGAACTCAGTATGAGCCATACCTGGCCGGTTAAGGAGAATCGTCCGGTCAAACGGAAGCTCAATCCTGATAAACCGCTTATTACCGGTCAGCGCATCTTTGATACACTTTTCCCTCTCGCTCTCGGGGGAAGCGCTATCCTGCCGGGAGGATTCGGAACCGGAAAGACAGTGGTAGAACAGATGCTTGCCAAACATTCACAGGTTGACATTGTTGTCTATGTCGGCTGCGGCGAACGTGGAAACGAGATGACCGATTTGCTGATGGAATTCCCCGAACTTGAGGATCCCCGGACAAAACGTCCCCTGATCGAACGTACAATTCTCGTGGTAAACACCTCAAATATGCCCGTGGCAGCACGCGAGGCAAGCGTCTATACCGGAGTCACCATCGCCGAGTATTACCGGGACATGGGATATAACACTCTTCTTCTTGCGGATTCAACCTCACGGTGGGCTGAAGCCATGAGGGAAATATCATCACGTCTCGAGGAGATGCCCGGTGAGGAAGGGTATCCGACGTACATTTCGACACGGATATCTAATTTTTATGAACGCGCCGGTCTGGCAGTAACTGGCGGCAGTGAAGAACGAACGGGAAGTATCACTATAGTGGGTGCGGTCTCACCGCCGGGTGGAGATTTTTCCGAGCCGGTCACTCAGGCATCCACGCGAGTCGTTGGAAGCCTCTGGGCGCTGGACAGTACACTCGCCCACCGACGCCACTTTCCCGCTATCAACTGGAATCGTTCTTACAGTCTTTATGACAAACGGCTCATCGGGTGGTTTAACAGTAAGGTTAACAAACATTGGGGCAGCTACCGTGCCGAGGCAATCAAGATTCTCCAGAGGGATGCCGAACTCCAGGAGGTTGTCCAGCTTGTCGGACCCGACGCTTTGCAGGACGGAGACCGGGCTACCCTCGAACTTGGCAAGATGCTCAGGGAAGACTTCCTCCAACAAAATGCTTTCAGCGAGGTCGAAGCTTCCTGTTCCACTAACAAACAACTGGGGCTTCTCGAGGCTCACATACGGTTTTATGAAAGGATACAGCGTTCACTCGGGGACGGCGGGAGTTTCGATGATATTCTGGAACTGCCTCTGCGCGAGGAACTTGCAAATCTCAAGAATTATCCGGAAGAGGAGTTTGGGGAAAAACTCGTACTATTTTATCAAAATCTGGAAAAACTTTTATCTTGAATACAATAAATTTTGATATTAAAATATGTCCGTCTTAATGTGAACTTTTTGGGGAATCATGTATATAATAGGGATATAAAAATGGATCTAACCAGCAAGGAATACCGGACGATATCCTACATTTCGGGTCCTCTGCTCTTTCTGGAAAAAGTTTATGACCTTCCGTATGCTTCGATGGTAGAAATCATACTCTCAACGGGTGAGGTACGCAACGGACAGGTGTTGGAGATAGGAACAGACCATGTCCTCATCCAGATACTTGAAAGAACTACCGGAATGGACGTCAAAAAAACAAGCGTCCGGCTGAAAGAAAAAGTGTCACGAATAGGTGTTTCCACAGAAATGGCAGGGCGGATATTTGACGGTGTGGCACGTCCTATGGATACTTTTGGAGAGGTTGCTGTGGATAAACGGCTACCGGTTACAGGCTTGCCCATTAACCCTGTCGCCAGGGCGCGTCCTGAAGATTTCATTATGACCGGTATTTCTGCTATCGATGGTTTTAATACCCTTGTTCGCGGGCAGAAACTCCCTATTTTCAGCGGCGCCGGGCTTCCTGCCAACGAGATCGCCGCCCAGATTCTCGAGGGTGCCAGGATACGCGAGGAAGATGAAAACTTTATTGTTGTCTTTACCGCTATGGGAATTACACGCCGTGAAGCCTCCTTTTTTACAGACTATTTCGAGGAAACCGGCATTAAAAACAAGGTTATCTCGTTCATGAACCTGGCGGACGATCCAACCATCGAACGGATACTCACTCCCCGGTGCGCCCTGACAACCGCCGAATATTTCGCCTTTGAAAAAGACATGCATGTTCTCGTTGTACTGACAGATATGACCAACTACTGCGAGGCCCTGCGAGAGGTTGCAACCGCCCGTGAAGAAATCCCCGGCAGGCGTGGCTACCCAGGGTATATGTACAGCGATCTTGCTTCCCTGTATGAGCGTGCCGGACGCATTCAGGACAAAAAGGGAAGTATAACCATGCTTCCCATTCTCACTATGCCGGATGATGATATTACCCATCCGATAGCAGACCTGACCGGTTATATCACTGAGGGTCAGATCGTGCTGTCGCGCGGGTTGCACCGGCAGGGGATATTTCCGCCGATTGATGTTTTACCGAGCCTCTCTAGGCTTATGAACAATGGCATAGGCAAGGGCAAGACCCGCGAGGATCACCGTGAGCTTTCAAACCAGCTCTATGCCTGTTACTCCGAAGGGATCGATATCCGCCGTCTCGTATCAATAATGGGTGAAGATGCCCTGACCGAAATGGATAAAAGGTATCTCACATTTGCCGAGCGATTTGAAAAGGAACTGATCGGACAGGGTTCAAAACCGCGTGATATAGAAGAGACCCTGAATCTTGGATGGACGCTTTTGAATATATTCCCAAAGGAAGAACTTAACCGTATAAACAAAGATTTGATCAGCCGGTATTTCTCGGAAATCATGGAGGACGGGATCAAATCGCCTTTTTATTGATAAATTGTAAGCTTTGCAGCTCAGCGAATGAAACATAGACGGGTCAAGGAGTGGAAAAAACCAGTCCCACAAGAATGAACTTAATATCACGCAAGTCTCAGCTCGGGCTTGCCGGTGATGGCGTAAACCTTCTCAAGCACAAGCGAGAGGTTTTGATGGTAGAGTTTATGAATCTGGTCAAGCCTCTCTCGGAGAAACAACGCAGACTTCACAAGGAAATGGTGGAAGCGTTCCATTGCATGAATACTGCTCGAGCTGTCGATGGGCGCGGAGATTTACAGTCAGCAGCCCATCTGCGTGAAAAAAAGGTAAGTATCGATATTCACATGGAAAAGAACTGGGGTTTGGAAATTCCAAAGATTGACACCATAGAGGAACTAAAACCTGACTTTATGGATTCTCATTCAGACAGCGTAAGCCTGCGGATTTTCGAAACAAGAGACCGATTTGAAAAAGTGCTGAAGCATGTACTTGAACTTGCTCCTATTGAAGTGAGTCTCAAACGCCTCGGCAGGGAAATCCAGAAAACCACACGACGAATCAATGCACTTGAGATAATGCTTATTCCACGGCTTCGTGATGAAATAAGGTTTATCAGAAACACACTTGAAGAAAGAGAAAGAGAAGACAATTTTCGTCTCAGGCGCATCAAGAATAAAAAAGGAGGCGGAATATCATGAAACTGACTGAGATCCTTGGTGAACACGAGATAAAGATCAATCTTGAAGCTGAAGATAAATTGGAAGCCATCGAGGAACTGGTTGACCTTCTAATCTCTGAACATGAAATAAGTCTCAGAAATCGCGATGAAATCCTCGAGGTAGTCTTTCAGAGGGAAAAATCCATCTCAACAGGCGTGGGTGGAGGGATTGCAATTCCCCACGGCACTGTCGGCTGCATCGATGATATTGTGGGAGCAATAGGAATATCTTCACAAGGTATTAATTTTGATTCTTTTGACGGTGAACCGGTTAATATTGTTCTCCTGCTTCTCGTCCCGAAGGACAAATTCGGCAAACATATAAAAACCCTGGCTCATATTGCAAAAACACTAAACAAGGATATTATCCGTGAAAAAATCCGCACAGCCGAATCATCCGAAAAGGTACTTAGTATTATCGAAGAATCTGAGAGAGAACTTGAAATTTAATAATCTTTATAACCAGGAGATTTAGTCTTCAGAAACTCTGATCCTCATTTCTGATTCTCACCCTGGTATACATTGATATCCTCCGGGATATTCCGCTATTCCTTACCGACTCAACAATGAAATCCTGACTGCTTGTTCATTCTCTGGAAAAAATAGTAATCCAGTATGATCATGGTTTTGGAAATTATACTATTTAAGAAATTTCTACTTTTACAGTAAAAATTGTTGTCATATTAATTATTTTTTCACACATTACTTCATATTTAAATAAGATATTGTAAAAACTTTATAACATGTCGTGACTGAATGTAAGGTCTAAAACCTCAATAAAAACAGGAATCGCTATAGAAAATTATGAAAAATCCCCCGAGAATTGTTGTGCTGGATGGTTATACACTTAATCCCGGAGATCTGAACTGGGATGAGTTATTGTCTTTTGGCAATTGTGAAATCTATGAACGTACCATGCCTCAGGATGTGTTGAGTCGTTCTGAGGGTGCGGAAATTCTTTTGACTAATAAAACAATACTTGACAGAAAGATTATTGTTAATTTACCTGATCTGGAATATATAGGAGTTATGGCTACAGGCTACAATGTTGTTGACCTGAAAGCGGCCACAAAACGGCAAATACCTGTCACTAATGTACCCGAGTATGGGACAAAATCGGTTGTACAGATGGTTTTTGCCCTACTTCTTGAGTTGACACAGCATGTGGCTCATCATGCGGAAACAGTGCGTGAGGGGCGGTGGACAACAAACCCGGATTTCTGCTACTGGGATATCCCGCTTATCGAGCTTGATGGACTTGCCATGGGTATAATTGGTTATGGCAAGATTGGCAGGGCAGTTGCTCGTGTTGCACAATCGTTTGGGATGAAGGTGCTTGTGAACGACATTGAAACAGTGGATTTCACGGGATCAGATAGTGAATTTGTCAATTTAGATGAACTTTTCAGAATGAGCGATGTGATAAGCTTACACTGTCAATTAACACCTGAATCACAGGGCATTGTCAATTACGAGCGTCTTGCTCTCATGAAGAGAACTGCTTTTCTCATAAATACCGGCAGAGGACCCCTTGTAAATGAAAATGATCTGGCTGAAGCTCTTAATTCAGGAATGATTACCGGAGCAGGCCTCGATGTGTTGAACGTCGAACCTCCTGTTGCCGCAAATCCTCTTTTCACCGCCAGGAATTGTTTAATAACCCCCCATATTGCCTGGGCGACATTGTCTGCCCGAAAACGGTTGATGGCTGCAGTGGTGGAAAATGTGAAAGCATTCCTTAAGGGTGAACTGCGTAATGTGGTAAATTCTTTATAATTTCCTTATATATTTCTTATTTTGAAATCTATCCGACTTGATTGAAAAGTATCTGATAAGCTTCCACAGAATCCCCGGCGTTTTCTTATGAATCACAACAAGCCAACGTGTTTTGATTTTAAAATGATATCAGTACTGTTAAAGATGATAATAATCATAAAAATGGAGTCGGCCGTCAGGAGTAAGAAATCAGAATATTGTTATATAACAAGTCAAAATCAGGAGTCAGGAATCAGAATAAAAAAACCAATAAAACAGTACAAAAGGTTATCATTTTTCATTCTAACTTCTGGATTCTGGTGGAGGGAAAAAACAGGAATGGTCAATAAAATACTTTGTCTTGACAATATGTCAAATATATGCAATAATTATTATAGCATAAGTTTAATTATTTTGCTTAATTGCCTTGAAACAGGATGATATAACATGAGAAAAAAAGCGTGTGTTTTTTTGACTGTATCGTTCTGGTTGATAGTATCATCCGGTTTCGTTATAGGACAGGAAGTCAGGAAAGTTTTACCCTCTGGGTATCCGGGTAAAAATGTAAGAGCCTCAATCAGAAAGAAAGCAGTTATACCGGGCGCAGAAAAAGAGAGTGTACTGGAGCCGCAATTCGGCACCCAACTCACTTTCACCGGCATCGATAAATGGGATACGGACTGGTCACCCAATGGTCAGTTGATAGTATATGAGGATGATGAAAGCATTTACATGTTTCCATCCATGGGCGGAAACCCCGTAAACCTTACCGAAAACAGCGGCGAATCATGTTTTTATCCCCGTTTTAATCCGCTCAGCAATAAAGTCATTTTTTCAACCTCTATGTGGAATGAAACATTAAGCAAGTATATATTCAATATCGAAAGTGTGAATATTAAAGATTTAACACGCCAAGTCTTTCTGAATAATGCGGTTTACGGCTGCTGGGACCATGACGGGAATAATTTTGTTTATCGAAGGTTTCCCGAATCCGATCTTGTTGTTTTTAATTGGAGTGCCAAGAGTTTTAAAATTATTGAATTCACCAATGATTTTTATTTCGGCAGGTCATGCTTTACTCCCGATGATAAGTTTATCATAACGTCTCTTGATTCAGGTGACGGCGACATGAAACTTTTCATGATACCGAGCACAGGTGGAACTCCCACGCAACTGACCTTTAATGAGGGCGATCATTATGCCCCTGACTGCTCGCCCGACGGCAGATGGATTCTCTATACTACTGAATACACGACCATGGTTGACAATGAAGAATACTACATGGATGAGCTTTATGTATACGATATGGAAACGGGTCAGTCGTTACCGGTATTTCCGGGCGCTGACAGATGGAACTCAAATGCCAGCTTTAATACTGACGGAAAAAAGTTTTGTTATCTTCTCGATGTTGGAGGGATTAGTGAGGTTTTTGTCGCCGATTTCACCATTTCACCCTCAGCCGTCACATTCCCCGACCCGAACCTCGAAACTGCAATACGCGAAGCACTGAACATACCCACAGGGCCGATAACCGATGAGGACCTTATGGTGTTGACAGATCTCGATGCTCAGAAGCGAGACATAAGTGACCTCACCGGTATCGAGCATTGTGTGAATATGTCGACGTTGAATTTGCATGTCAACCAGATCAGTGATCTCAGCCCATTGAGTAATCTAATAAATTTACAATGGCTGGAGTTGAGTGGCAACCAGATCAGTGACATAAGCCCATTGAGCGGCGTGATAAATTTATATTGGCTGTATTTGAATGATAACCAGATCAGTGACATAAGCCCATTGAACAGCCTGACTAACCTGCAAGCGCTGGAGTTGGGGCAGAACCATATCAGTGAAATAAGCCCATTGAGCGGCCTCACTGACCTGGATGATCTGAGGTTGTCCGAAAACCAGATCGACGACCTCAGCCCATTGAACAGCCTGATCAAGTTACATCGACTAAATTTGTATAGGAACCAGGTCAGCGACCTCAGCTCATTGAGCGGCCTCACTGACCTGGATGATCTGAGGTTGTCCGAAAACCAGATCAGCGACCTCAGCCCGTTGAACAATCTGACCAATTTAAAAATGCTACATTTGGGTGCCAACGAGATCAGTAAAATAAGCCCATTGAGCAGCCTGACCAACCTGGTGGACCTGGATTTGAACAGCAACGAGATCAGTAACATAAGCCCATTGAACAGCCTGACCAACCTGGTGGACCTGTATTCGCATAACAACCAGATCAGCGACCTCAGCCCGTTGAGCAATCTGATCAATTTGAATATTTTAGATTTGCGTTGGAACCAGATCAGTGACATCAGTCCGTTGGGCAATCTGACTAACCCGAGAACCCTCTACCTTGACGACAACCTGATACAGGACATTTCTCCCCTTGCAGGGATGAGAATGATTGGAGAGTTTGTAGATTTGGATGATTGGGTTTTGGAACGAGAAGGAGTCATTATTCATCTTGGTCTGTCAAATAACCTGATAAGCGACATCAGTCCTCTTGTGAGCAACACCGGAATCGGAGAGGGTGATGGGATTGACTTGAGAGGAAATACTCTCAGTTCAACGTCACTAACGAGACTACAGGAATTGCAGAATAGGGGAGTCAACATTCTGTTCAGTGAAGTTGCGGGAGAGCCTGAAATCAATATCACCTCCCCGAACGGCGGGGAGGAATGGGTTCCGGGTTCCTTACAGATTATAACCTGGGAAAGTTCCGGTATAGGGACAGTAAAGATACTTTACCGACTTGATGACAGTCAATCATGGATTCTCATTACATCAGGTAGAGATGCTTCAAAGCAGTCCTATTTATGGAGAATTCCTAATACGCGCTCTGAAAAATGCAGAGTGATTGTCGTTGACGAATCAAACGAGCAGATATTTTCAAGAACCCCGGGATATTTTACAATATCACCGATAATTATTACTCCCGATATTCAAATAACTTCTCCGAAGGATGGGGATATCTGGGAAGCGGGTTCAACACAAACTATTTCCTGGAGTGCACAGGGTGTGGAAAAATTCTCCATCTTGTACACTGCCGATGGCTGGAACAGCAGTTACAATATTACAAGTAATTCTGAAAACTCAGTAATAGGGTCCAGAGCCGGTACTTATTCGTATTCATGGGTTATTCCCGACACTCCCTCTTCGACATGCCAGATACAAGTCCTTGATGAAAGTAATGCCGATGTTTCCTCTTTGAGCGGATTGTTTACCATAACATCAGGTGTTGAATCAGAAATAACTCTTCTCGTTCCTTTCGGCGGTCTGGAATGGATTGTTGGAACAACCGAGAACATCGAGTGGGAAAGTACAAATGTAAAAGCAGTAACGATTGAATATTCCCATGACGGTGGTTCGACATGGATTCCTGTTGTTGACAACTACAGTCTGAGTGCAACTACTACTGCTGATTCCCGGTACAAATATCCCTGGCTTATACCTCCTCCGGCGTCATCCACCGCCTTTGTGAGGATTTACGATTCATCCAATCCTGATGTTTTCGCCACCCATCCGAACCCATTTGTTATTAAAATGAGCGGATTTGAACCGGAATTAAAATTCAAATACAGAACCGATGGTTTTATCCACTTTTCTTCCCCTGCTATAGCGGAGGATGGGACTATTTATATCGGTTCAGAAGATTTCAATTTATATGCTGTCAATCCTGACGGGACACTTAAATGGAGATATGACACGGGCGCTGAGAAAGGATACTCGCCAATCTGGGCGTCACCTGCCATCGGTAGTGATGGTACCATCTATGTTGGAACTCTATCTGGTCACCTGTATGCGCTCGATCCCGAAGGTAACAAAAAGTGGATTTATCAGGCAGAACCTTCTATTTTTTCTTCCCCTGCAATAAGTGATGATGGAACAATTTATTTTGGCACTCATGAGGGGGAAGGTAAAGGTACATTTTATGCTATTCGTCCAAATGGTAGCCTAAAATGGGAAAAACCTATTGAGGCTGAAATAATATCTTCTCCGGCAATCGGTGAGGACAGAACCATATATTTTGGAGCAGGCAACGGTGCTCTGTATGCGTATGGACCGGCCGGCGGTCGTAAATGGGTTCGCCAGACCTACGGTGAAAACATGGTTTCTTCCCCTGCCATTGGCGCTGATGGGACTATTTATGTCGGAACTTCAAGTGATGATGAAAAACATGGATATTTATATGCCATTAATCCAAACGGATCGGTCAAATGGTATAAATTTCTTGGTGATATGGTTGATTCATCCCCTGCCATAGGACCGGACGGAACAATCTATATCGCATCTAACTTTTGGGATAATGTTACATATAATAATAAAGTACACGCTTTGAATCATTCAAACGGTGAAGAAATCTGGTATTATCTTGCCGGCGGTAATATAGTTTCATCTCCCGCGGTGGGAAGTGACGGGACTGTATACATTGGTTCGGATGACTGGAAGTTATATGCTTTAAATCCAGCCGACGGTCAGCCAATCTGGAGTCATGATCTGGGCGGGGAAACATGGTCATCTCCAACAATTGGGAATGACGGTACTGTTTATATCGGATCACAATTCGATGATGGAGCAACAATTTGCGGCTATTTACATGCTATTGACAGTATGACAAATGCAGGTCTGGCGGACAGCCCCTGGCCGAAATTCCGCCATGATCTGGTCAACTCGGGAAGGGTTGTCTTTGAGACCCAGGTTTATGTCAGGGTACAATCACCCGACGGCGGTGAGAATCTTGAACCCGGCACCACTTATACTATCACATGGACATACAGCGGAGTGGATAATGTCAGCATAGATTTCTCAACAGATGATGGGAGTAACTGGACGACCATTATTGGAGAAATACCTGCATCTGACGGCTCTTATTCATGGACAATACCCGATGGCATTGACTCATCCGGCTGCCTTGTCCGTATCACCGATACAAGTAATAGTACTGTCTCAGACATAAGCAACAATACTTTTGCAGTCTCACAACAACCGACTGTTGTTATTTCAGCGCCCAACGGCGGTGAGAAATGGCCTCAGGGAAGTACACAGACCATCCAGTGGTCAAGCATTAATGTAGAAAATGTAAAAATCATGTTCTCGTTCGACGATGGAGCGAACTGGTATGAAATAGCCACGGATATTGATGCAACCAATGGTTCGTATACATGGTCGGTGCTGGAAGATGTATCAGGCTCATCAACAGAATCTACACAATGCAAAATACAGGTAATTTCTGCAGTGGATTCCGGTATTATGGCGGAAGGTGCGGGCGTGTTTTCCATAACATCGAGCAATTTTGTTAATGTTATCTCGCCTACATTCGGCGACAAATTAGTGGCCAAGTCGGAATATGATATAACATGGGAATTCAGCGGTATAACAAATGTAAAAATAGAGTATTCTACGGATAATGGTTTGACATGGCAGGAAATAGTTGCCAGCACTCCCGCTGCTTCGGGAACGTACTCATGGAATGTGCCTGACATACAATCAACTCAATGTATAATAAAAATATCTGACACAACAAATGTGGATAATACTGATAAGAGTGATACGTTTGAGATTCAACAGCCGGTTTTGAAGATCGAACATAATCCGGTTAAAGTTGCCCAGGAAAACGATGAAATTACTTTCAATGCAACTGTTACAAGTAATTCGGACATACAAAGTGTAACGCTTCATTATGATGTAACCGGCAGCAGGGATTTCCCTCTTGAAAATGTCATTATACTTCACTCTGTCGGCGGAAATATCTATTCGGGGAAACTGGATGTTGGATTTTTTACTGCGGAAGGTATGGAATATTTCATATTAGCACGAGATGTTGACGGCAGAAAGAGGTGGGCGCCTGCAGGAGGAGGAGGATATTATTCGATCAAGGCGCGCGTATCAGATATGAAGTCCGAGCAAACGGTATACCACGGTTCGGAGCAGAATGCCTATCGAATGATATCCGTGCCGCTCGAACTTACCCAGACATCAATCGAGGATCAGTTGAGCGGTAAACTCCCGCCGGGCAACAGCGGTACGGAATGGCGATTATTCCAGTATCCCTGGGGTAGTGACACACCTGTGGAATATCCCGATATCGATGCTTTTTCACCGGGGAAAGCTTTCTGGTTCATTACGACAACGGACTTTGTTCTTGATACACCTGAGGGAACGACGGTTTCAACATCGGAGTATTTCCTAATGACACTTAAATCGGGATGGAACGATATCGCCAATCCGTGGATGTTCAACATTGCGTGGGATGATATTGAAAATCCCTCAGGTGCTGAACTCAGTGTTCTCTATACCTATGATGGGAAATGGTCAGACCCGAAGACGAATCCCCCGAAGATATTAGAACCGTGGAAGGGGTATGCTGTCAAGAACCTGGAAAACCGCAATGTTATCATCAAATTCTGGCCGATACCTCCCAGAAGTACTGATAAAACGGCACTTAAGAAGTCTTTTGAGCGTTGGAGCCTGAGCATAATAGCCACTGCGGGTGATGCCTCGGATTCGGCGAACCATCTGGGTGTACGAGACGGTGCCTTTCTTGAATGGGATCGCTATGATCATGTTGAGCCCCCGCCGGTCGGTAAATATGTATCACTTAGTTTTCCTCATCATGACTGGTCGGTCTACCCCTCAGATTATACCGTGGACTTCAGACCGCCCGAGCGGGAAATCTCATGGGATTTCGATGTGAAATCGAACATCACGGGTGAAACCGTCACGATTGAATTTCTAAATGTGGAAAATCTTCCGGAGGGTCTCGATTTCAAGGTAATTGATCGTGACACCAGCCGCCGGGTTACTGTGCAGGATAACACGTTCGATTTTGTATCCGGGGACAGCATTGCAGAACGTCATTTCGCGCTGTTTGTTAGCGATTCTATTGAATCTGAAGAAAGCGGAACGAGACCGGAGAAATTTGTAACGGCTTATTGTTATCCTAATCCATTTAATCCTCGGACAACATTACGTTATGAGTTGTCGATGCCGGGAAAAGTTAGAATAGCTGTGTTTAATTCTGTTGGTCAGAAGGTGAGCAGCTACGAACTCGGTTACAGGGAAATGGGCTCACACGAATATATTTTTAACGCTGATGGTTTGACATCCGGGCTTTACTTTTACCGTATTGATGCCGGCTATGCTGCTGTAACCGGTAAAATGCTCTACATGAAGTAATTTCTGATTTTGAGTGAATTTTTATGTGAAAGGAATCATAGAGGAAATAGGAGTTAAGATGAATAAATCGGTATTATTCTTTATTGTGATCATCACGGTTTTTTTGTTTCTCAGCCCGGAGCTGGAAGCAAAGAACAAAATGATACAGGTTGGCGATACATTCCCTGGAATTTTTCTGAAAGATTTGAAAGGAAATGATTTTTTCCTGAAAGACTATGTGGGCGAGAAAGCAACAAAAGATTACGGGGCAATAATTTTCAGTCTCTGTGCTTCTTACTGCAAACCGTGTAAAAAAGAAATTCCCGAGTTTGGTAAACTAATGGAAAAATATAAAGATAAAGGTCTCGGGATATTCCTGATAGCGCTGGAAAAAGAGGAAATGGCCCGTAAACTGGTTTCGGAGACAAAAACCGATATTCCTGTTCTTCTGGACAAATATCTACTGGTTCCTAAACTTGTCGGTAATACAGCTATCCCGTTTACCGTACTGATAGACAAAAAGGGTACAGTGAGATTAATAAATACCGGTTTTTCAGAGAAAGACGTCGATAGGATGATGGAAAGGTTGGAGTATGCGCTTTCTTCTGTACTTGGCATTGAAGAAAAACTTGAATAGTGTATTCTAATTTAAAGAAACTGCAAATTTTATTTCCAGCCAGTGAAAAAGTGTTTTTATTGTTTTTTTAAGGTACCTGTGCATGAAATTAAACATTATTATATCCTCATTTCTCCTGTTCCTGGTACCATTTGTATTGACTGGACAAGAGACAGAATCCTTGCAAAAAAAAGCCGAGGAGATTATTGAAACGTATATTGTGAAAAAGGG
>JBHPFF010000005.1:0-49508 GCA_042572165.1 Candidatus Latescibacterota bacterium
ACATTATGTTATTACATCCATGTTAATTAAGTTTTGAATTATCCGGGTTAAAGGTAAATAAAAGGATTTGTTATGAAATGGTTATCTCTTGCGGTAAGTATTGTTTTAGTTATATGTATTTATGGTTGCGCAAAAGAAGATAAAGAGACTCTGATGAATGTATCCCCAAGTGAAGTATTTATTTCCAGAGTTATTAATTGTATGAAGCATTCTGAGGATATTCTTGATGACATGGTGACTGCAGCTGATGCTGCTGCAGAAAGAGTTGTAAAAGGTGGTAAAATTTATGTTATGGATGACCAAACTATCTTCAGGACCGGTAAAGAGAAAGTAAAAACAATGCCGGGAGGGGGATACGAATATCCAATGCATGAGGACTGGGGGGGATTCGTAGCAGAAGCATGCGACAGGGCAGGGGGGCTGCGGCATATTCAACCTGTTCCACTGAAAGGAGAATTGTCAGAAGAAGATATTGTAATTGTTGGAACACTTGAACTCCATCCCGATGATCAACTGAAGCAACTTATGGTTTATAAAGACCTTAGGGCTTTAATAATCGTTTTTGGCTCACGTGATTCAAAAATTGCATCTTTAGCCGATTACTTCATTGACAATGGTCTCGAATCAGGAACTGTACCAGTAATGAATGTAGGTGGAAGTGAATTAATCGGGTCAATAGCGGGAATTGCGAATATTATCAATATGTGGACGTTTACAGCTGAATTTGTTGCTGCTGTAACCCGTCAGGGTGAGATGCCGGCTTTATGGCAGAGTATGTTTGTACAGGGAGCTGCTCAAAGAAACAAGCGGATTGGTGAGTTCATGTTTCATCCTCACTTGAGGATAATGCCTATAGAACCAAAAACTTTAGGACTCCAGTATATCACAAAGGTTAAAGGCTTTCTTGTAAAGATTATTTCTAATGAACTTACAAAATTTCGTGAGGCAGGAAAACTTTGTGCTGAAACTATTTCGATGGGAAATACCGTTGTGGTAGGTGTTATCGGGCATTTCATGTCATCTCAGCATCGTATGCCCGGATTTCCACAGAATATATTTAATATAATTGAGAACGAGTACGGAATCGAACAGCTCAAAAAAGGGAATCTTGGCAGGAATGATGTATGGTTACATATAGGGTACTCGATGTACCCCGAACGTGAACTGAAATATGCTCAAGAAGTTGGGGCAAAAACAATCTGCGTGTTCACTCCTGGCCCAACAGACATTGGAGAGGGGCTTCCTGTCGAAGCCGATATGAATCTTCTCGATATTTACATAGATCCTTACTGGAAACACGGTGATGCTGTAGTAGAAGTACCCGATTATGATACAAAGATCATTCCTCCCTCCGGTGTCGTGATGGTTACTTGCTACTGGATGATCATCGGTGAAACGATGGCTCAACTAGACGAGCTATAGCAATAACCCTGTTAAGAGTTGATACTCTGAATAAAATGCCAGGGAAATTATAGTGATGTTTTAATTTTTTTCATATGTAAGGCTAAAGTTTCACGCTTTAAATGAAAAAAATCCGATTAAAAGTTATTTTCAACAAATCCTAATATATATCAAGTCCAATGCCCACCATGCAAAGCAAAATCCCAGAGGCCTTTCAAAATCCCCAGAGACAAACCGAGGGCGTGGATTGATATTATAGAGTCGCCCGCCGAGCATAAGCCCGCCGCTGTCCCCGACGGGTCAATGAGCAGGCCTCACATAGAGTAAAAAGACAACATTGAGGGTTGTGTTAGCCTATTCTATTAAGTCAAGGACGCTGTTAAACGCCTTGTAAGCAATTATCTTTGCATTAATAGAGTTGGGTGCTACTTAAGAGAAATAGATCGTATAGCCTGTTATTTTCACCGTCATAAATGAGTTTTGAGCAAACAATGGCAAATCACGGAAAATAGTTGTGTATGGGTTGCAGATCATGCTATAAAAACCTGTAACCCATATTTTGTAACTTATTGTTATTTTATAAATAGTATCACTCCGAAGCAAACTCGTAATTAGCAGGTCACTGGTTCGAATCCAGCTTTATATCACTCGTATAGCAAATTTCGGGCATTCTGCGCCACAGTAACCGCACAGAATGCACAGTTCCATATCGACTTCCGGTTTGTTTTCTCCAAGAGTTAATGCTCCCTGGGCACATGCCTCCACACAGGAACCGCATTTCTGGCAGATAAAGTCATATATTATAAGCTGTTTCCGGTTCGCTCGTTCTTTTCCCATGGCAAGTGAACGTTCAATTGCACGCGGGTCTTTTTCAAATACTCCTGTCATAACTTCAACTTCTTCAGGATTTTTTAAACCCACAGAAATAGAATCGAAAAGCTTCAATTCCCTTATATACCCGATAGCTGCAGGAATATCATCGATGAGATGTCCGCCCCCGAGAGGTTTCATGGCATAGAGACCTTTGCCTGTGGATTTGATTTCCTTGAATAAAGAGAGCATTTCATCGCGTGTACCATCGGTAATTCCGAGACCCTTCATGTTCATGACCGGAAATACAATTTCTATATCATCATAATCAAGGGAACAGCGGGTACCCTCCACACCGTGAGAAGACAGCCCGACAGCCCTGATCTTTCCCTCCTTACGGAATCGAACAAGTGTATCGAGGGCGCCTTCACGTTCCTTCATGTCCGTTTTATTTCTCACCAGGTGAAGGTGAAATATATCAATCGTTTCTCTGTTGATTTCACGAAGGCAGGTTTCAACATCTTCGCGCATTTCACTGGCGGTCTTTGCCGGGGACTTCGAGGCTATCACCACATCTGAAAAGCCTTCAATCCCCAGCCGTACATGAGGATATGTTTTATATCCTTTGGCGGTATCGACAAAGTTAACTCCCATTTCAAGTGCACGGCGAACTGCTTTCGCACCCACAGACGGTTCGAGATCAGCCTGAAGCCATCCCAGTATAAGCGTTCCGATACAGAGTTCAGTTACCTCTATTCCGCTTGATCCCAGAACATTCCTTTTCAAACTCATCGAGTTGTTTCTCCTTGTATTCCGCCGATAAATTTTTCTATTTCATTTTTACCATAGAGAATTCCTATTTCCAGTGAAAATTTTCGTTCAGCACCTGGTTTTATGAATTCGAGTGTGCCTTCCTCACGCATCCTGGCACGGTTTCCGTTTACATTTCCCGGTTCGATTCCAACGACGTATTCACCCTGTCCCATCATTTTCCATTCGATGAAGTAGGGGAACTCTTCCTTCGAATAGCGTAAATATACCCCGATCTCTTTTTCATCGTTTACCAGTGAAACGTTAACAATTCCATTTTGTGTGGTTTTAAGGTCGTGCAGATATACTCGTTCCTTGTAATCTTTCTGAGGCGGCAGGAAAGTCGACCACTGATCCGGTTCACTCCGTGCATTATCATCAAATGGGAGTGTTTGCGCTGATGGGATAACCAGTCGCGAATATTCGGAAACCACAGGCCAGCCTATATTGACATGATAGAGCATCATAAGAGGGCTTTCCAGATAACCGGCGTTTTCCACACGGTCAATTATTTTTAAACTTTTCGCTCCCAGCGATGTTTCAATTGTTCTATTGAGGATGAGCTTGTCGCCGAAAACCTTTGATTCACGAACATTTCCGCTTATAGAGATAAAATAGTCATCTCCCTTCCATTTTTTATCAATAGTAACATCCTCGGCAGGCAGGTTGGAAACACGACCATGAAGACCGAGCCGTTCGCCATTATCTTCGCAGGGATGCATTGAATAGGACATCCCGCATGTTGTGAGAAGTCCCCCGAAGAAACTGCGCAGCCATTCGTATTCCTCTGGTTGATAAAAGTAAGGGGAGGTTTCACCTGTTGCCGATATCCATGACAGCGAAAGACCGTTGAACGTTGCATGTGAAATATCAAGACCCCGCGATGGGAGCACAGTAAAAACCAAACCTGATCCGGTTTTTACTTCGATAACCTGGACTCCCGAACGAATTCCTTCCGTATAGACCAGCTTTTTTGTGGAACACAATTGCGAAATATCGCCCACGCGGGGAAGGATTTCGGATTTTTTCATAGTTGATCTAAAAAGATCAGCCATTTTCATTCTCCTTGTATGTCCAACTGTACAATTTAAACTCACCATTCTCCAGAAAAACATAAGTATTGTGGGTAATCCAGTCTCCGAGCAGAACCAGTGTTCCTTTGGGTCTCTGTTCAACCAGCGGAATATGGCAGTGACCATACACCACTGCATTGTTACCGAGTTTAAGGCGGTTGTCGGCAATATCTCTGAGGAGATTTACATAATAATCAATGTTATCATGGGGATGCGCAAAGTAATTGCGTGATGTTTTTGAACTCAGTTCGACAAACCATCTTGCGCAATCAGGATGAAGAAGCCTGAAAAGAAAGATGGAAAGTTTATTCCGCAGAACTTTTTTAAGAATGCGATATCCAATATCGCGAGGGTAGAGGCCGTCACCATGATGCATATATATCGTGCACCCCTGATGTTCAACTGTTAAATCATTCAGTTGGATGTTAAGGCCGACGTTTTTTTGCAGATACTGTCCGTACCAGTAATCGTGATTGCCTGCGAAAAGAGTTACTAATGTGCCGTCACTGACGAGATTATATAGCTCGAACACAACCTGTGGAGCTATATTTGGAACAACACTTTTGTATTCAAACCAGAAATCGAATAAATCACCGATAATATAAAGATGGGATATTCTGCCCCTGAGCCATCTTATGAAAGACGCAACTTTTTCAATCCGTTTCGGATCATCACCCGGCATTCCAAGATGGGTGTCTGCAAAAAATGCAACGCGGTCGGGTAGTTGTTTTGATTCAGGTCTCATGACACCAATATACGAATGAGGGAGCAATTACTTCAAGGAGTTTTCAAGGTTAACTGCAAACTACCAATATTAGTAGTTCACTGTGGATTTTCATACAAGTTAAATTTAAATCGCAAACGGTAAACAAAGTACTTGCAAAAAAAACAATACTATTTATATTAATATTCTATAGCTTAAAGATAATTTTAGTATAAAATTTTTATCTCTTTTACTCTAACTGTATTTAGCAGGAGGTTCACATGTACAGTGTCAAACGTAAAAACCTTTATGTTCTGACGGCTTTTACAGCACTTGCAGTACTGCTCTTGTCATTTTTTGGATGTGCCAAGGGTCCGGAATGGAAAGCTGTAAATGACCGGTTAATTTCTGAACATAACATTCAGGTACGGGAACGTGCCGATCTTGTGGAGACCGGTATTACACCAAGCCTTGAAGATGGCAAGGTGACTAATATCAGCACGTTACCCGAAGTTGAATTTGCTCAGGGTGTAAAAGGACGCATGTACTGGGGTAAAGCAAATCTGGTTAATTTCATGACCATGGAGCCAGGAGCCGAAATTTCCAGAGAGACACTTTCAGGCGAACGGATCATGGTTATGATGAAAGGCACTCTCGAACAGCTTGTGAACGGACAGTTTGTTGAAATGGGATATACCGAAGTGGCTCCTGCGTATTATTACTCAACGGGATTTGTTGGTCATAGAGATTGTTTATACCTTGAAAAAGGCACAGATAATGCTGTGAAAGCAGGTCCTGATGGCGCTGAATTTGTTGAAATTTACTATCCAATCCCTCTCGACTACCTGGAAAAAGCAGGCGCTGTTGTCCCCAGCAGCCCTGACTTCGGGAATTTCAATGTAAAACCGAACTTCCCGGCAAACCAGGTGTTCGACTACTATGATATTCAATGGACAGAGCTTGTACCCGGCGCTTATTCGAAGCTAATAAACGGCAATGGTGTTCAGGTAAGTTTATTACATATGCTTCCAGGTGTTACATTCGATTATCATAACCATCCTGAGGAACAGCTCATGATTGTACTCCGTGGTGTAACAGACGAGTTTATTCTTGACGATACAATTACCATGAAAGAAGGAGATCTTCTGTACCTTCCACCCCAGATGGTTCATGGCGGTATTCTCAGTGATAAAGGTTGTGACGCTATTGACGTTTTCTTTCCGGTGCGTGATGCATCCGGTGATTATTATGAAAAAATGCAGGCGCGGCGTAAAGCGCTTAATGCTATCATTCCGGAGGGTGAAAAACCCAAACTTCTTGCCGAAGGGTTCAATTTCACAGAAGGCCCTGTGTGGTTGGCCGGTAAGCTTTATTTCTCAAGCATGTTTTTTGATATTCCGGCTGGAACATGGCAGAGCGATCCCAAAAAGAGTGACCTGATCGCAATGAAATCTGATGGTACATGGGATTATATATTTAAGGGCAGAATGCAGACCAACGGCTTGATGGCAAAAGGCAACGGTAATTTTGTTGCCTGTGACATGGCAGGACATCGTATCATTGAAGTATCGCCTTCAGGAAGAATTGTTAAGACTTTGGCATCCAGGATGAGTGACGGCACCCGGCTCGACGGTCCGAATGATATTGTTATCAATGCCAAGGGCGGCATCTATTTCACCGACCCGCAGTTCATATTCGATGAACCGCAACAGCCCGGAAAGACGGTTAATTATATCAAGCCCAACGGAGAGGTTATAAGGATTATTGAGCCCGGTGAATTCGGAATGGCAAACGGTATTCTTCTGAGTCCTGACGGGAAAACCTTCTACGTAAATAATACCTATCACGACGATAACCGCCCGAGTGATGTGGAAAACTGGGTTATTGCATATGATGTAAACGATGACGGAACTCTTTCCAACAAACGCAAGTTTGCGAGACTCTTCCTGCCACCCTCTGAATACGAACTGGGTACACGATCATCATGTGCCGATGGTATGACTATTGATGAACTTGGCAATATATATGTCGGAACAAACGTCGGCCTTCAGATTTTCAATAACAAGGGTGAATATATAGGAAACATCCATACTCCCACTTTCCCGGTAAGTGCATGTTTCGGCGGAGAGAACTTCGACACTATTTACATGACGTGCTGGGATAAGATTTATTCGATAAAGACAAAGGTGAAAGGGCTCGAATATCCACTCAAGTAATATTTTAAATCAATAGTGTGACAATATTAGTTGAATAGATTCAATTATTTAGAATTTTAAACATATAATTTATCGAAGTCAGTGAACGTAAGAGCCTGTAAATGGGTGATTATTACAAGTACCGGGATATTGCCGTGTAAGTTTAAAAGGGTATGAAGTTTTATCGCTCCTTTTCGCTTTCGGAATTATAAGCTATCTCCTTCCTTTTAAGGCGGGAGTATAGCTTATAATTCCAGTTTTAAATCGAAAAAAATTCTATAGTATTTTATTCATTTATAGTCAATGGATTATAAAAATTACTTATTCAACGTTGGGACAGCAGTGATATTAATGTAATTTTTTAGTAGTATTAATTCACATTATTTTTGTTACTATTTCAATTTGATTGAGAGCCTCCAGTTGACCCATTAGCACAAGTTGATCACCGATACGGAGTTTGGTATCGATGGGTGGACGAATTATCATTGGTTCTGTTGGACGTCTAAGCCCCACTATAATGCTTTCAGAAATATCTATAATACCGGTATCCTTAATTTTTTTCCCCACAAGTTCCGAGCCTTCATGAATCTCGATCTCTATAAGGGTCAGACGGATTTCCTCCGCTCTTGCCAGACCATCCATGAAATGTGTAATGGAAGGGCGCAGCATCACCGAGGCAATGCGGCTTCCACCAATCTTAAACGGTGATATAACATGATCAGCCCCGGCACGTTTAAGCTTGCGCTCGGATTCATACTCATTGGCACGTGTTACTATTCTTATGTTTGAGCTTATCCCACGGGCGGTGAGAATAGCATACACATTATCCTGATCCTCAGCGAGCACACTTACAATACCACGTGCACGTTTGATAACACAACGCTCCAGATCCTCTTCCTTTGTTGCATCTCCTACTATCCAAAGCATTTCATTCGTGTTCTCATTTTCAAATACCTCAGGGTTATTATCCATGATTACAAAGAGAACATCTGCCTGTTTAAACTCAAAGGCTATTTGAAATCCCATTTTTCCAAAGCCGAGAATAATAAAATGATCTTTTAGCTTTGCGATCTTTTTTTCCATTTTCCTTCCCCTGAGAAGAGTATTGATACGTCCCTCAACCATTATTGTGATAAACTGCGAAAAGAAATAAGCGAGAAGCGTGATAGCGAATATTATAATAAGAATTGTAATAATCCGGCCACCGGTAGATATTGGATGTACCTCCATAAATCCTACGGTTGATATAGTGATGATTGTCTGATAAAGGGAATCAAGAAAACTCCATCCCTCAAGAAACATATACCCGAACACACTGAATAATATGATTCCCAATGCAAATAAAAGAGTCATGACAATAATTCGTATCTCATCGGTTTTTTGAAGTTTCATATACGTTATCCTGTCCTAAAAGTTCGTTCTGTCAAAAGTCTTCAGTGATTATGTGCATATCTTATTGTATTTTAAGAGATTGAAAAAACATCTATGTTCTCCCTTGTTTCATTAGCCCTCTGCTAAATCCCCCGGATGGGGACTTTAAAATGAGAAAATACAAAGTGTTATGCATATAGTTGTTGAAGCTGTTGAAATGTGGGAAAACGTAAAACGTTATTCCAAGTAACTGTTGTTAAGTCAAAGACTTTTCAATGGTTACGACATTTCCACGGCTTTTTCATTTTTTCATGTTATTTTTGACAGTACTTAAAAGTTTACTCCTATAACATATAATTTTGAGTAATATTTAGCCCAACTAATTCATACACGATTCTGATTTTGATATATCCCCCTGGATAATCCTCTAAACATACTACATTCAATTTATCAGAATAATGGAAAAAGTCAAGATGAAGTTGAACAGCGGTGCTATATGATTGCATGAAACAAAAAGACGCCAGATGCGGGCGCCTTTTCGGAATGCGGGACAAGTACAGTGCCTTCTTATTATTGAGCCTCGATCTCTGGAATGATCTTATAAACCCATTTGCCACTCGAAATACGTGAAATTTTGCTTACAAATTTACATTGGCCTTTGATTCTGGAAAGAAACCAGACAGTGCGATACTCATTCCATATCCACTCATGAGTTGTCGGATCGCTTCAAGTAATTAATGTCCTTGCGACTGAAATTGCTTGATCACCATTAACATAGACGTGCACATCCTCTGTTATTTCATTTTAATTAGAACGCGTTTTATTCCTTTCCGGTAAAGCTCTAACCTGACGTATTCTATTCTAGACATACTTCCTGAGATCATCGGGACCAGCCATATTGACTATCCAGTCATCGGGGTCGGGCATAAATGTTATCGTTTTCTGTCAAAGACACAATATTCCCATCGAGAAAATAAAACTAAATTTAATCTTTGAGAGAAACCGGGAAACCAGAATGATTGAGAAGATTAAAATTGAAATTAACCTTCCCCGGAATTTTCCGGAAAAATATAAAAAAGCTGTTATAAGATCAGCTGACTTATGTTCTGTGAAGAAGCAAATAATTAATCCATCTGAATTTGAGATATACACAACCTCTTAAGAAATCAAACATTTAAAATTGTGTCATATTCACACCTTGCAAAACGCGGGAAATGTTTGCATAAAGGGTGCAGAATGAAACACTTTTTCTGCACTCTCGATTTTGTAAGTTATGGTTTTTATTATACTACATCCAGCAGAATATGACCGGCAAAATTAATTATCAAAGTATGTATTTGACATTTAACGATAGCTGCTCTAATTTGTTAACCAAGTGATACAGTTTTGACGGCCTCCCGTCTCACTTTTACTACGCTCTTAACAAAAAGTAATGGGAAAATGAAAAGAAGAGCATTTTTACGGATTGTATCAGGGATATTCGCTCTTATTTCCGGGATTATTAGTTGTGGCAAAAAGAAACATGAACAGATTGAATCTGTTGTAAAAGGAATGAAGAATAACGAAAAAAAAATTATTTTGAAAGGTATTACCTGGGATCATACACGAGGATACCTTCCGATGGTGGCCACGTCGCAGCGATTTCATGAGTGGCACCCCGGAGTGGAATTCGAATGGGAAAAACGTTCTTTGAAAGATTTCGGTGACGCCGATATAGGACATTTAGCCCGGTCATACGACCTGCTCGTACTCGATCATCCGTTTGCCGGATACGCCTCGAAGAAAGGGATTTTAATACCAATAGACGAGTATCTGCCTGAAGAGTATTTACAAGAGCAGGCAGAAAACTCGGTCGGGAAATCCTATGAGAGTTATACATTCGAAGGTAAACAATGGGCGCTGCCGATTGATGCGGCGGCACCGGTTGCATCATATAGACCTGACCTTCTCTTGGAGAAAGGCGAATCACTGCCAGAGACATGGGATGATGTACTGGCGCTTGCACGGAAAGGATATGTAGCATTTCCGTGTATAAGCACGGATACAATTATGAACTTTTATATGTTCTGCGTTTCCCTGAATGGAGGTATGTTCGAGGATGAAGAACACGTTGTTCCTGAGGATATAGGTATAAAAGCTTTACGGAAGATGCGTGAAATTGCAGCGTTGATGACTCCGGAGGTTTTTGATTGGAACCCGATAAAAATATATGAAGCAATGACTCTCAGGGATGACATAGTCTATTGCCCGTGTGCGTTCGGCTATAACAACTATTCCCGAAGTGGCTATGCTCGAAAGAAACTTTCGTTTACCGGGCTTGTCAACATCGATGATTCCATGCCTCTCAGAAGTACACTCGGAGGAACGGGTCTGGCGGTATCGGTATTATGCAGGCATCGTGACCTTGCTTTCGAATACGTAAAATATGTGGCGTCTCCGGAGTGTCAGCGAAAACTCTATTTCAACAGCGGTGGTCAGCCGGGCCATAGAAAAGCATGGCTTGATAATGAAGTGAATAATCGCACGGATGATTTCTTTCAAAACACCCTCGGAACTCTTGATCAAGCATACCTCAGACCTCGGTACAGCGGCTATATCCCGTTCCAGGAACATGCGGGTATAGTTATTCGTGAGTATCTGATAAAAGGTGGTTCTGAAAAATCGGTAGTGAGCGCTCTTAATACACAATACCGTGAGTCGTTATCATAGCAACTTTTTTATACTAGAAACTCTAATCCCGGTCAATCCTTATCGCCCAGAATACTCAGCACAATAAATAGCCTTTGAAAAATTGCAGGGAGTAAACTCGGCGTGAATGTAAACAGGCGCAATCTATCCCGCGGTCATGCCAAAAAGTGAGTATTGATAAAGTTGAAGGGATTATAGTTCATATCACTTAAAACCGCACTATTGTATACCATAACATGAAGGAGGCTCTATTATGAGTATTTTCGGCAATATGAAAGAACCCCCGGAAGAAAGTAATTGTGTGCCAAGCAATATCAATAGAAGAAATTTCGGTAAACTGGTTCTTGCCGGTGCGATGGGCGGAAAAGCCTTATTGTCGAGTTCAGTAAGTGAAGCCCGTGAGTATGTATCGGGACAGAAACCGAATCCTTCGAATATCAGGCTTGGACTTTTAACACCTGCCAATCCGAACGAAGATGAACTCACATGGATCAAACAGCTTGGAGTCAAAGATGTCTGCGTATGGACAGGATGGAGACCCACGCCGAGGACGAAGGAAAAACCTCATTCGGTTCCTTTTGGGAGGGGTGAGACCTATGAAAATTTCCTGAGAATTCGTAAGACATATGAAAACGCCGGAATCAAGGTAGTGCTTATTGGTAACAGCAGTGTACATAATATGGAAGAAGTTACTCTGAATCTACCGGGACGTGACGAGAAAATTGAGGAATACCTGACATACCTGCGTAATCTGGGCAGAGCAGGTGTTCATCAAACGACCTATGCTCATATGGCAAACGGGATCTGGAGAACAGAATTCGAAAAGACCCGCGGCGGAGCACGGGCCCTGTCACTGGATTTGAAGCTCGCCGACGAAGGAAAAGCATCCTTCGGTTCATTTATGGATTTTATTCCTAAAGATTTAACCACGCCGACACACGGTCGAGTGTATTCGGAAGATGAAATTTGGGAGAATTACACCTATTTCATTAAAAAAGTGGTTCCGGTCGCTGAAGAGGAAAATATTCGGATAGGGATTCATCCGGATGATCCGCCTGTTCCGGTTTTAGGCGGAATACCACGCTGCATTTTTGGTAACTTTGAGGGTTACAAGCGCGCTATGGAAATAGCCGACAGCCCGAATGTCGGTTTGTGTCTATGCGTCGGCACCTGGCTCTCGGGTGGAGATCTTATGGGAAAAGATATAATAGAAACCATTCATTATTTTGGCAAACTCAATAAGATTTTCAAAATCCATTTACGTAATGTTGATCAGCCAGTGCCTCATTTCATGGAGACCTTTGTGGATAACGGTTATATGGATATGTACAAGGTTATGAAAGCGCTCGTTGAAGTCAATAACAACACGTTTGTAGTCGATGGACACATACCGGGAATGGTAGGCGGGAGAAGGATGACAAGTGCCTTTCACATGGGCTATATGAGAGCTCTTCTGGAAAGAGCAAACGAGGAAGTACAATCCTGAAAGAAGTAATCTGTGGATATATCGTGGAGCGTCTCTTTAAAAATATTCAAAGGGGATATCTCATGTTACGCACCAGAAGTGTCAAAACAGGCTTAAGGAAATTGGAAAAACCACGCCGCATTTTTTCACGGAGGAAATTCGGGGTAACAGCACTTTCAGGTATTGCTGGGTTAAAAACACTATTGTCGACAAGGAAGGGATATGCGGATGATCATGAGTATATTTCTCAACAGAAAAAAAATACGTCCAATATGAAATTGGCAATGTACCACGTACCCGTTAATGCTAATGAAGAAGAGATGACATATATAAGACAGTTCGGTATAGAATATGTATGTCTCTGGGTAGGTGGAAAAGCAGCAACCGCAGAAAATTTCATTGCCATAAAAAAGCGATTTGAAAAGGGTGGTCTGAAAGTTTGGAGTATAGGCAATAGCAATGTTCACAATGTTGATAAAATTACATTGAATCTTCCTGGACGAGAGGAAAAAATCGCCGAATACATAACATATTTGCGTAACCTGAACAAAGCGGGAATTCACTATACAACTTACGGACACATGGCGGATGGGGTGTGGCACACGGGACCAGAGCCGGTTCGTGGAGGTGTTGGTGGCAAATCGTTTGATCTTGAGAAAGCAAAGAAATATGGTTATCTGGGGCATTTTGCTGATCGTCCCACACACGGTCGCTTTTATACGAAGGAGGAGATATGGGATAATTACATCTATTTCATTAAGAAAGTGGTTCCTGTAGCTGAAGAGGAAAATATTCGAATAGGGATTCATCCGGATGACCCGCCTTACCCTGTACTCGCCGGGGTTCCACGGTGTATATTCACAAATTTTGATGGTTACAAGCGGGCATTTGAAATTGCGAATAGTCCCAATATCGGTATGTGTCTCTGTGTCGGGACATGGCTTGCGGGGGGGGATCTGACCGGAAAAGACGTCGTCGAAACGATCAGATATTTCGGGGGTCTTGGAAAGATATTCAAGGTCCATATACGTAATGTGGAATCACCACTCCCCAATTATCGTGAGACATGGATGGACGACGGATATATGGATTTATATAAGGTGGTGAAAGCTCTCAGGGAGGTTAATAACTACTGTGCAATTTTCAATGATCATTATGTTCCTGGTTGTGTGGGTGGGAGATGGGTCGGATTCGCCCACGGTTCCGCGTATCTGAGAGCTCTCCTGGAAAGGGCAAACGAGGAGGTACAATCTTAAATATAGAAGGTCTTGGACAAAATAACGCGAGGTAAAAAACCGTTATTTATTTAAAAGGAGGAAAGTGTACCCGTTCAGAAAAATTTGGGTACTTTCAACTTAAAGGTTAATAGATAGTTTATTCCGGTACTGTCGAGTTTGCTCATGGAGTGAATAATGACATCATGAATGTATATTAATTGCAATTTGTTTATTGATGATTGTTTTTAAATTATTTTAACAGAATCCATAAAAATTGAAATAGATAAGTTTAAGTTGTTCTAATTACTCCAGGAGATGTTATGCAATGAAACGGATATGCTTCTTAATTTCCATTTTTGTTATTGTTGGTGCTGTTTATGGAGATGCCTCTGATTTCAGTATTATTTTCTTGGGCGATATCCATTTCGACCGCATAGAACACCACGACTTCTCATGGCTTGAATCCAATAAGCCTGATGATATCAGGCAAGTCAAGAACTACAGTAAGATCACTAATGAGAATCTACCGTTACTCATAAATACTATTCGTTCGGTTTATGAACAGGCAATACAACCCGTTTCGTATTTCATGCAAACCGGCGATTTTACAGAGGGTTTGTGTGGCAATTACAGTCTGGCAAAAAAGCAACTCAAAGAGTTTACATCATATATTGACTCTGCACATCTTGGTGCGCCGTTCTGCGTTGTACAGGGAAATCACGACATTACTGGCCCGGGCTCCGAAGAAGCTTACATTGAAGTTATATATCCATGGATCAAAAAGCAAACAGGTATCACTCCAGTTAACGGCTGCTATTCCCTCCCACAGGGGAATGCGCTGTTTCTTTTTTATAACTGTTATGACGATAAATCTCTGGATTGGCTTGAAAAAACAATAAACCAGTCCAACAAAAAAGAGTTTGTTGTTTTATGTCATGAACCTGTTGTTCCATTCCAAGCACGTTCTAATTGGATACAATTCGCCGGAGAATCAGAAAAAGATAAACGAATCCGGCTTCTGAATATTCTAGGACAGGTGAGAGCAACAGTTTTATGCGGTCACCTGCATGATTTCGGCGTGGTCGCGAGAAAGACGGAAAGGGGAACTTTTGTACAAGTAACGTTCAATTCGGTGCTCAGTAATACCGACAATACTATACGGAACCATATTAGAGGAATCGAGCACTATAATGCATCTCTGACAGATATTGAAACCTCATTTTCTCCCGAAACTCTTAAAGAGCGCAAGATGATACTCGAAGCAGAAAAACCGTTTATTTCTTACTTCGAATTTGCTGATACTTTTGGGTTTGTGCGTCTCATATTCAGTAATGACAATGTAACAGCCGACGTATACGTAGGAACAGATACCCGTGAATGGCGTTCAATTAACTTGTCAGAATTAAAAAGGTAAATATAAACCATCGTAATGTAAGGTAAATTGTCGATTATTTTGTTTGTTCCTTTGTAGTCTTATGTGTGGCATATCACAATGTAATGGTTTATTGAAACGTGCTATCACCTATTATGATAAAGAAGATATCGTTGCCGCAACATTCAAGATTAAACCATACGAGAATATAAGCATTTTAAAATGCTTAAACTGGAGGGAGATATGCTTGAAGAGCAATTTTTCAGGATTCTGTTCAACAGAATGAACAGTATAGAAAAACTGGAACCGCTTATCAACAAGGCCGCTGATATGGTGATTGCCGCGGTTACCTCGGGAGGTCGATTTGTAGTGTATGATGAAAACGCCCAAATGAGCGGTGAATCGAGTTACCGGTGCAGCGGTCTCAGGCTTCCCGTTTACGGAATAACCAATAATGAAAAATTAATAGATGTTACTGCAAAGGATGTTGTCGTCATCTATTCGCTTCTTCCTGTTACGGAGAAATCACTTACGGCACTCGATAAGGCGAGAGTTGCGGGGTGTTATATAATTGCAGTCTGCCCAAAGACTCGTGGCGAAAAAACTCCTCCGGGACGAACACTCGCAGATTATTCGGATCTCCATATTGACGATTTATCCGATGCTGAAGGTGTAATTCGTCCGCAAGGATGGAAAAATTCAATTGCACCCACGACAGCTATCATTAATGATATCATACTCTGGTACCTTCATGGTACGATTATTGATAGAATGCTTGTGCGCGGTATGGTTCCCGGTGTACTGAGAGGGGGCCATTTGAAGGGCGGTAGCAACTGGAATAGAGCCGTAGTGGATTCTCTATACAAATTGCGCGGTTGGTAATAAAAAAAGGAGCAAGACCATGGAAATATACAATAAATCCCGTAGACATTTTCTTGCCAGAGCAGCCATTGGGATACCCTCATTGTTAATTATTTACCCGGACGGTACCAGAGTTGAGTCTCAAGTGCTTAAAATCTATCCTCCTACCGGTATCAAATACCGCAACGGAATTATTGACAGAATTCAACTTGTCAGAAAAGCAAACGCGGAACTTTTTGACAGGGTAGCTGAGATTGGCGTCAACACTTACATTTCCGGTCACAAATTATATGCCTATATGCATGCCGGACACACACATAATGCGGATAATTTCGAGGGTCGCATCGGTTTGCCGAAACTGTTCATCCCCTGTCAGCAAAATGCCGAATTGGACCGGATTGAAGCTGGAGATTTACTTGTCTGTACCTCAGGTGATAATCCTCCAATGCCTGATGTTATTAAGAACAAGAAGGCAACACTGGTAACATGGACCTATCCATACGGAGGAGATGCCAATTATCTTTTTGAACAAACTGATACTGAAAGGGCAAAGCGACTCAAGGCAAATGCTATCGGAAAGTATGCAGAATTTATGATAGATACGTTTCAGGAACCGCCGGATGGTACCATAGATATTCCCGGTATACGTGCTAAATTCGGACCGCAGTCAGGTCCGCTGGTAATGATTATGTTCTGGATGATTACTTTGAGAATTGTAGAAGCACTTGCAGAAAAGAATGTTGAACTGGAAGTATATTCTTAACCAATGATTTAAAATCCTTTCATTGAAAGGGAATTATCATGCAGACTCGTCTCACTCAAAGTTGACACGTCGCGAGATTTTATAGATGTCACGGATGTTCATGTGTTCAACGTCAGCCCGGATTCAATTTATCTTGTTTGATCTTTTATTTCATTAAAAATAATCCCGATTAACCTGGCTTCATTCTCTTCAAATGAATTTTGTATTTCTTTAAGGGTATTCCCCCTATCAAATAGTTCTTTAACCTTTTGCTGACGTTCTTTCATCTGCAAAATATGATTTTTTATTTCCTCCCTGTCGATCATTTCATCATGACCACTGCAAAATTTATCAGCGCCGAGTGTCTCAAGCATTTTTGTCAGGTTTTTAACATGTCCAAAAGAATTTCCACCTTTGTAAGAATGGATATACTGAGGTCCTATTAGCCTTATCTGGTCACCAATAAAAGCTGTTTTTTCTTCTGGAAAGTAAACAACAATATCTCCGGTTGTATGACCAATGCCAAAATACCATAACTCTACTTTCTTTGAACCAAGATAAATGTCCATCTTATCACGAAATGTAATCGAAGGAACAAAAGAAGCTAATTCGGGATTATTCCATTCCGATGGATTACTTTTACTGTCCACATGAAAAAATTCTTTCCGGCAGTTTTCATGGGCTATAAATAATATTGTTTTGGGAAAATATTGATTTCCTCTAACATGATCGCCATCACTATGGGTATTTACAAGATACTTTATCGGTTTATCGGTAATCTTTTTAATTCCTTCGATCACCTGGTCTACCGATTTATTATCCATTTTAGAATCAATGAAAAGGACTTCATTATCACCAATATATGCTCCACCTCTTGCACCCTGTCCTCCTAAAACTTCATAGAGACGTTCGGATAACTTCTTGAACTGAACCGGCTGAACCTCATACCGCTGTGCGAAAGAATACGATAAAAACAAAAGAATTGAAGTAATAAAAATTACAATAAACTTTTTCATTTTTTTCCTTTCAAACAGAAGTTATTATTTGTAAAATTATGTTCTTGAAAATTTACAAATATTTTTTACATAAATAATAAATATGCAACTTACGGTATTCTGCAACCTGTATGCCACTTTTTTCCGTGATTTGCAAAGTTTTACAATATTTACCATATAATTTCCTCATAAAACAGGTTATAAACAATTCAGGGTTTCAGTGAAGTTACATGTGTCCATGTATCGACATGTGATCCACCCTGTAATTCGTGATCATTGACGTTAACCCGCCTCACCATCTTTACCGTTCCATCATCTAACTTATAATCGTATCCCGTTTGGTGAATGAAATAATATTTATTATTTACTTTTCCGATATACATTATTATATGGCCTTGAAAACCTACAAAAGTTATGCCGGGTTCACATCCATCAAGATATTTAAATTTTATCTCTCTTGGTGTTTCCTTAGGGAATGAAATGACATGGTCGGACGCATGCAATTGTAGTAGGCACGACTTGATTGTGAATATACCAAAGGTTCTGAGTACAGCTCTCGTCCCACCATTACACGTTCTTTCATTATAGGAATCGCCTCCTGCCCAGGGACGATACAGTACAGTAAAGAATGTGTTAATAAGGTTACGCTGCGTAAACGGTTGATAACCCACACTAACTCGAGCATCAGGCTTTACCCATCCAGGTGCGGCCTCGAAGGAGCCGTCAGACTTTCTGAAAGGAAAAAGAACCTGATATCCACTGGCTGTATTATTCAAGAGCTTAATTTTTGCACCCATGTAAAGATCACTAATAAAAATTTTTGCTCCCCTGTCGCTGTATACAGGGACTTTATAGGTGCACGAAACAATGAAATCTTTGGCATTCACATAGTCACTCAGTTCTTCCACGGAACCGATGGCGACATTAGCCGCTGGCACCCAACCGAAAGATATCTTGCTTCTGACAAAGTACCAGTCTCTGTCGACCGATTTATGGAGAATAGCTACTGGCATGGAAACATCAAGGGCCACTGAACCGAATGAAGGAATCCACCCATTTTGTTCTGTCCACGCTCTCTTATCTGTGGGAAATGTCCGGTTTTGAGTGTGGTTTACAATTATACCATATTGTGGAATAATTTTGTTGGAGATTGAATCGGCATCGATCTTATCATAGAGATCTTTTTTCATGTCCTCATCCCATGTTCTTTTCCTGAAATCATAAAAAGTCCGGGATTCTAAAAATTTACGATTACTCTCGAGAAGGTTACGAACTTTGTCACCAGGAAAAGTCTTGATTGAGAAAGGATCTTCAACAAGAATAGTATTTTCATCCCTTACTGAATATGTTTTACCATGAATGTCCTTATACTCGTAAGATTTGGTTTGGTTTTTCCTGTTTAATTCGACTATTTCTTCAGGAGTCAAAAACACTCTGTTCGGATTTCCTTTTATATTGGATATCCAGAACCCGGGATGCTGCATCTCTTCCGTTGATCCCGGTACAACCTTCGGTGCGTCTTCATATTTGACCTCTTGTCCTTCAACTATTCCGGAAAGAAGGACAAATAGTAAACTGTAAGCAATGTGTTTTATAATCATTTTCATTTTAAGTTACCCCTTTCATTAAAAAAATTGTAAATACATTTCCCGGCTTTTCCTATTAAACTTCTTGCATTCTATCAGGTGCCTCCTGTGTTAAGATATCTGAATGGTTAATATCCTCTGTCCTGACGCAGTGATCGTAAATGTGGGCTGTGCTCTTTTGACAATTCGAGAGCGCCGTTGGAATTTATCACTGGTACATTGCCATCGGTACGTTCTATTATCTGTGTTGCAATTTCTATGCAGATACACCAGAGCATAGTACAGTTAAGGATTCCTGTGGTGGGGCAGACTTTTTTATCGAATCCGGGTATAGCAAAGTGTCCATAGGTGTCTGTAAAGCGGCCTATATGGGCCAACGTCTCTTTATGCACTGTTCTGCCCTCTGGGATACTAAAGTCACGTGATATAGGGCCGACAGAGGCTACTCTCATGCCGCGTTTTTTGAACTCGTCGAGATTTTTAAGGTCGACCTCACAATCCGGTTTGTATATACCCATGATGGCACAGTCTTTCGAGGTGCCTCTGATATTTCCATCGGAAATCCCCCGGGCAAGGCTTAAACCGCCCCGGCGGCCTGATGCTTCGGAAGCAAAGGCTTCGGGATAACGGCTGTAAAAATAGACATTTCCACCGTCCAGAACAGTATCCACCGCCATTTTTGCGATTTTTCGGAGTTCTCCTAATTCAGAACCGATGAGATTCAACTCTCTCATGATTTCATCAAAAAAGTTATCCATGAGGGGATCAGTCAAGCCCACCCAATTAATATCGTCACCGGAAAGTTTCGGTTCGTCACCTTTAATTTTCACAGTTTTACCATCAATTGCATGGATACGGCAGGTGTCTGCCATCATCATCCAGAACAGTGTCAAATATACAGGCCCTGTAACCGGCCCGATGGGCGCAATCATTCCCGGAATCTTTATCCTTGGCCCTATGGAGGTCATATTCGTTTCAATCCATATATCTGAATAAGGGCGGAACCTCATTTCTTGTATATCTTTTTGAATAAGTTCAGCATTTTTGCAGTCACCACCCCATACGGAAGGTCCACCTATTACATAAATGTCTTTTTTATCAAGATCGTCAAATTGACTGAAAGGAAAACTTAATAGGAGAAGATCCCCGTTTTTCGATTTTTCAGGATCATAACCGGCGGTAAGAATGTCAGGTTGTCCATTACGTTCTGGAAATATATCGGACCGGTATGTATGTCCCATATTCCAGTGGCACCAGCAGGTACGTTTTTTTTGTACTGCACGGGCAATAGCATAAGAGGCTTCGAGGATTTTTTCAGACTGGGTACTGCGAATCCATTTCAGAAGTTCCGTAACTATTTTTGGATACTGTAGAGACAGGGGTACATTTCCTTCCCTTGAAGGGGGTCGAATGACTTTTTCTAACGAAACCGCCTCGTTTGCAAAACTTGCTATACCTGCAAGTGTCAACGGGATAATTCGAAAGGTGTCGCGACGATTCATGGTATTTCTCCTATTATAAAAGTCTACTCCAAAATTTGTATCAAATACTCTTTTAACAAGTTGTTTTCCATCTTTATTAAAAGCATAAAATGTTCCATTAAATCCTGATTCACTGATTTTGTAGGGATTTGAATAATCAAACCCCTACTTTGTTACTAATTGAACCAGTATTAATAGCATATCGGGGAACATGCCCGAACTTAAACACGTTACCCGAACGTTTTCAAAAACCTTGTTCTTCAGCGTATTTCTGCATCATACGGTTGAAATCCCGCCCCGCACGGTAGTTTCCCATGAGAAAATACGGTACTGATCCGCGCCTTGCCATTTCATCCGCCCATTGAGCACAGATCATCTGTTGAATTATGTTGCCGGTTATCCCCGATGTCGGGCAGAAGGTTCCCTTATGGCCGGGAATACTTATGACACCGCCTGATTCCGGAGAGAAGTTGTCGAATCCGGCGTCGGCAATATCAATCAACCGTCCCGGAGGAAAAACACCATCCAAAGAAGCAGGGCCGATTCCAATCACAAACGCGCCCTCAATCTGGTTTTCGCGAGCTATCTTGACCTCATCAGGATACGCGGGAGATATGCCGGATACTAACATGACATTCTTTGATTTATCAGCGTTCCAGTCGCCGGTATTGGGCATCCAGGGGCCAGAGGCGACACGAACCAGTTCGCTCTGAAAGCCCGTATGTTCAACGCTTTTCACAAACCACCTGCCTCCGTCCCTGATACGATGAGACATTTCAACAGCGGTTTCCCTGATCCCGACCATGTGCGTTATCTTTATTTTCTGAATACGCTCTCTGAGAATGGAAAGATATTCGACACCCTTATCCATATCTTTTGCTTTTCTGTCAGCGAGCTTGTTCGCAATTTCTCCTGCAAGCATCCAGTAGAGAGCTCCAAGCGCGGTCACACAAGACGGGCAAATAGCCATGTATGGAATTTCTGGCATGTGGACAAGACCCTGCTCGTGTGGGATATGGCTGTGAAGAATCTCGTTGGATACATCTCCGAGCATGAGGTTGTCCTCATTCGGGAGCACATAACCCTCCGGCCAGAATTCGTTATTGACATAATTCACCGTAACGGAGACTACATACACGCCTCTGTCCCGTGCTTTCTGAAGAGACTTGTTGCAGTAATTCGTGAAAATCATGTCTCCTTTTTTCAGGTCAGCGAATGCGCCTTCCTTCATTTCACCTTTGTTTTCCTTGACGGATCTTTGCTTATGATCTTTCATTACACGCGGATTACCGCGGCGTGACTCGGCTTGCTCGACGGTGGGCATGTGACCGATATTTGCCGAGTTCCAGACGGTACCGCCATTCTTTATAACGCTGACAGCGCGATTGGTCAACTCGCCGATTTGCGGGATTTCACCGCTTAGACGGCCAAGAATTTCCATTGTGCCCCTGTGGTACTCCTCCATGAACAGCATGGTACGCCCGAAGGTATATTCATGGTCCCACCTGCTATTCTGCCCTGCTAACGGGGAACATTCTTTTGCTGCAGCGGGAAGCGCACCACCTGAGGCTATTCCGGCACTCAAAATAGCACCGCTTTTGAGCATTTCTCGACGACTTGTTTTCTCCATGTTTAATCTCCTTATTTGAATGACTTAAATTATATATTACACAGTATTTAATGCAAATAACAATTTTATCCCTTGACTTTTATCATGGCTGGGGAATACGGGTTTCATTGAGACTTCTCATGATATTTATATAAAAATAAGGCAACGGTTTATAGCATAACTACTTTATAATTCATTGAACGTTGATGAATAAAACCCTTTTTCTTCACTTTATGAATTTATGCGTAGTTTGCTGACAATTATTACCAGCCTTAATAGTCACTCACCGAACCATCCTCATATGAGAGATAGGGTAGAGTTCCCGGTTCATATGGGTATTTTTTTGCAATCTCTTCGTTCAAATCGCATCCAAGGCCGGGTTTCTCCGGAAGGGCGGCATACCCGTTTGTAACAGTGATGCCGTCGCCATAGAACATATCCGACGTTCCACTGCGTGGCTCTTGAAGAACGCAATTAGGTGTTGAGGCGGATATATGTGTTGCTGCCAGACTGTTCACCGTTCCACCCCCGTGAAGACATACATCGATAAAGCTTGCCTCAGCCATAGCGGCAATTTTTTTACACTCAGTAATACCTCCTGCCCAAAGAGCATCCGGTCGTACATAATTTACAAGATGATTATGAATTATTTCCCTGAATCCCAACTTGGTATAGTTATTTTCCCCAATTGCCAGCGGAACAGTCGTATGATCCTGGATCCATTTCAATCCGGGAATGTTTTCTGGTTGAACGGGATCTTCCAGGAAAAGAAGGCGGTATGGTTCAATTGCCTTGCAATATTCCATTACCATGACCGGAGTCATCAAGCCATGAGCATCATCAATGATATCCACATCCTCTCCTGCTGCCTCACGCATAATTTCGATGGTTTTAACTGCCATATTAAACTTCCATGGTCGTTCAATTATTCTGGATTTCCAGTTAACGAAATTTAGAGCGGTTCTGATAGCAGTGAATCCCTCCTCTTTTACCTTGAGAACTGCTTCTCGCATTCCTTCCGGATTTAGTCGTGAATAGCAATGAGCATACACTCGTACCTTATCCCGTACCGCACCACCTGTTAACATATAGATTGGAGCATCCATAACTTTCCCCAGGATATCCCACAATGCGATGTCAAGGGCGCTAATGGCACTGTTTAATACCGCCCCTCCATGTGCGCGCGGCCAGCGGAACATTACCTGCCACAGATATTCAATTTTAATAGGATCTTTCCCAATTAATAACCGTCCAAGATCCTTGATAGCACCATCAATAGCAAGTTCCAGACTTTGTACATTTGCCTGTCCTAATCCGGTTATTCCCTGATTTGTATAAATTTTCACATATACCGCGTTTCTTACAATAAATGTTTTTATTTCAGTAACTTTAATCCCGGTTGGAACCTTTGCCCACAGGTTTTCTGGCATGATCCCCATCCAAAAAGGTGCATTTACCGTGGCAAGACCGGCCGTTTTCAAAAAATCCCGTCTGTTCATGATTACCTCCTCGTGATTTGGTTATGTTTTTAATCTTGAATTCCCCGATGCTTGCGTCGTGGGATGAATAAAATCTATTCAAGTACCTTATATTAACGAAGCAGAGGCGAGTCAACATGATACCCCAACCCTTGGGTCGGGGAGAGTTCATTAATCAATTACATGGAGTTCTCCTTATTTTCTAATCGTACATATTAATAAAACTAAATACTTTAATGCATACGGATACTTTTACCAGAAGAGTCGCTCGCCAGTTTCAGCACGGATGTACATATTGACACTGAGAGGGTAGTACATGATCTCGGCAAGTTCTTTATAAATACAATTTTATTTATATTACCAATATCAGAATTATTCAGGGTTACATTTTGACTAAATCTTATTTCTGAATGGATAATATCTTGGTATGGTCTTTTTTCTGAGGAAAAAGAATTTTTAATTATTTTATACCGTTATTTTATCCGGGTAATTCTCTTTTACAGTAACGGCAAACAACAGCTTCCTGCTTAATCATTTCAGCGCAAAAGGGACATTTTTTAAGTCCCGATAGTTTAAGGTGTTCGACAATAGTATTAAATATGCTTTCCGCTTCTTTCTCCTCGAAAACAAATTGTCTGTCAGGCTCACCCAAACATGATATGTAGATTGTGCTAAACTTTACCGAGGGGAATGGAAAGTCACTTTCATTTCCGGAATTGGCAATGAATATATTTCTGATTAAATTTTTAGGGATAAAATTTAATGCTCCCTTATAATTGATAATAATTTCGCTTTCAGTAAAGAATACAGGTTTGTTCTCCATCATGATATAGATTTTCTTTGAAGGGTAATTGGAAATACTTTGTAGAGAGCATAGAATACCGGATAAACTTTATAAGTAAGTACCTGTTTAACACTATGTGCCGGAGTTGTTCTTAAATCTGTCGATTATTAATTTACCCCCAACACTAACATTCTCCAGAGAATTTTCCTTGATAACAACAACAATTACTTATTCAGGTAAACCATAGGCTTCAACGGCCGCATCGGTTACCTTTTTGACAAGTATGCGTTTCTTTTCCAGCTCTTTGATTGCCGGACCTTCAATGGTGATATTCGGCATTCTGTTCACCTCCCTTTATGAATCTCTGAAATATTATATTCAATTTATCCAAATATTCTATATTGTCAAGATGAAGTTGAATGTGAGAAGATATTAAGATAATTTTTATTATGAAATATGAATAATTGTTATTTTTACTGGACAAAACAGCTTAACGTATATATCAATACATATTATGAAATTCATTAAACCAAGAAAGGAAGTTTGCCATGTATACGACAAATCGTCGGGATATTCTCCGTAGGGGAGTAGTTCTGGGAGCCGGAATTACTGCAGGCGGTGCCGTTCCAGAAGTCACAGCTGAAACCTGTTCAGGGATTGGTTTTGGCAGCAGGTGGGACAGTGAATACAATTTCGGGCATACTGTCCTATTTATGGAGGAGTATCACAAGGGTATCATGGAGATACTCGGGTGTATCAGCGGGGAGCTCGAGCATATCGGTGAGTTGAGCAACCGGGCTGCCAGTGTGATAAGAAACGGTGGAACAGTGTGTCAGAACATGAATCTCGGTCACATGCCGATCCACGAGCAAAGTGAAAGTCACCGCGGCAATCCCGGAGTTATAAAAGATCATAAAGTCATGACCGAGGTAAGGAATGCAGCAGCGATCCCCCAGCCGGCGTTTGAACACCTTAAAAAAGGGGATATGGTTTTCACAAATTACTGCAACAGGTCCCTCCAGGCAGCACGCGACCGCGGCGTTTATGTTGTCAGTGTTACAGTAAACTATATAAAGAACGAATTCCAGCCGGATGGTTATGTGCTTCCCAATGAGGATGATCTTCTCCTCAGGGATGTCTCAAACGAGATTCTGCACAGCTATATACCGGTTGAACAGGGACTTGTCCACATGCCGGAAATGCCATACATGGCGATCTGCCCATCGTCTTCTAATATCCTTGGGGCACTTTACTGGATGCTTTCGGGTGAAATCGCGAACAAACTCGCCGATCGAAGGGCAAAAGAGGTCGACAAGAGTGCCGGTTATCTCGCCATTTTAACAGAAAGGATTCAGAAAATCAAAGAAGCACACATGGATCGTATAAGGGAAACAGCGGTTGAGATGACCCGCCGTGTCAGAGACGGTGGAAGATGGTTTGTGAGAAGCATTGAGCACAGAGGCTTGCAGAGTGAACTGCAGGGTGTCGCATCGGGACCCTGGATGCCCAACAGAGGAGATTGGAACGCAAATAAAACAAAGAATACCATGCTTATAGCAGGAATTTCCACAGCATTTCCCGATGAGGTAAAACTCGCCCTTGAAAAGCAGGTTGAGGGCGCTTTTGTCATAGGCATCGGTTCTGCTTCCATGGATGGTGTTGTACCCCCGGGACGGCTTATAGATGTAGCTGATGCCGGATTTGACAATTTTTCTCCCGAGTCGGGAGGAGTTATACGTATCAAGGGACATGATGACTCTGTCTGCCCGACCTCCGGTATAGTGAGCAATGTGATTCAACAGATGATATGCGCTCAGTGGGCGGACGAGATGGCGCGACGCGGATCGGTTCCGTACTTTTGTTTCGGTATCTATCGTGTGGGATTGGATTTCTACCGTCAGATGACGACCTTTGCCGAACAGCGGGGATATTAGGAATAAACACGAATAATGAGCGTCATAAGGTGATGCTAATGCACATTAGTTTGAGTTCTAATTTTTTAGAGGTTATTGATGGAAAATATAAATGTACTAACTTATGAGTTCCACCGAAAAGATTTTACGAGTGATTCCACTTGCGGTTCGAATTGTATCACCGGCGGGATTCATTATTATCTCGTATGTTTTACCTGACAGTGTTACTTTCAATCCCACAGTTTCGTCCAGGGGATAACCGGATTCATCTGTGACTGTGACCTGCTCATACTTTGAAAGCTTTGATTGTCCCCGGTATGGCTCAAAAAGAACGATGAATTCAGCGTTCTGTGCCTTTCGAGTCAGGAGAAGAAATTCCTTTTCGGGTGTTCGATACTGGTATGACCATTCGAAACCATGCATTACCTCCAGCGATGTTGTATTGAGCACATGCATTGCGAGATTTAACGTTTTCCTGTCTTTTCTTGAGGGTATCATCCAGTCACAATGAAGGTTTTCATTTGTTACTCCCGATGAAAGGTTGTGAAGCATCTGATATCCGTCTTCATGACCGGGAGTGTCGTTTCGCCTGCTCAGAGTGAGATCGATGCCTTCGAGCCCGTTGGAATGGTCCGGAACCCCGTGAAACCAGCGGTCATACACATGTTCATCTTCCGACCTCAGCATATCTATAACAAGAAAAGCGCCGTCCAGTACACATACACCGCGCCATATCTTTACACCGGGATATATACGGTCGTTGAATGCAACTGAGGCTGCTGCATTTTTCCCGTCTTCGAAAAATACCTGCCGGGAGTCGTGGGGCATATAGTGATCTTTGAAGTAATCCTTCATGCCGGAGTGGTTGCGGCGGTCTACCACGATGGTTGAATGGGACGCTGACTGTATCTGCCAGTTATGATGAAGATCGGTTGATCCCCAGTGGAAATGTCCCGGATAACTCTGGCAGCGGTGTCCACCGAAATACAGACCCAGTGATAGCACGGAAAAAGAGCCGCGGTTATCAGGCATGCTCCATTTAAACTCAGCTTCGAGGGCGCCATCCTCCCACGGTCTTCTTAGAATAGAAAGCCCGGAATTGGGGAAATTTACCGATGGCGGTAAGCTTATATCCATGTCAGCGCCCTCAACAGGGGGCGCTTCACCCTCAATAAGATTTCTTGCTGCATAGGTTCGAAAAACCGGATCAGGATAGTGTTTGGAAGCGCTGAGAAATTCTGATGCATATCTGGTTGGATCGAAGGGAACATTCCACCAGAGGGAGCCCCAGAGAAGACGCTTTAGCATGTGGTCGTACGAATCAACTCCAATCCGGTAGAGCATACCCGCCATGTCAAGCTGACGTCTGGTCAGATTTGCATAACCGTGACCGTGGGCGATACCCTCCGCCGTGGCAGCACAGCGTCTCAGTTTAAGAACGCTGGCATGACTCGACGTGGCAAAAGCAATAAGCGGGGCATGCCTGCATGCGAGACCTGTGGCAAGGGCATTTTTCGTGATGCAGGATTGACGGTGGATCATTCCCATGCGGTAATCTGTCATTTCCACAGATGCCGGAATAAGAAGGTTTTCTTCGATATCGCGGGCTTCTTCATCTGAAATCCCTCCGGTCCCCTTGAGGATATCAAACGCCTCGGTCAAATCGAGCATGTAGATGGCTTCCATGTATTTTGCAAATTGAATGCGCCCCTTGTCGATGGTTTCTCTGGAGGTGTCAAGGTCCATCCAGTCAAACGTGAAATACCTGTCCCTGTACTGGTTGAGAATCGAGAGGGCGCTCTTGCTGAAACGTGTGTCTTTGGTGAGGGCGAAAGCGAGAGCGAGGGTTCGTGCCGCCCTCATCGACCATGTGTGCTGGTTGGTGCGGTAATCACGGTCGAGGTCTATGTCCATAAAATCGACATCGCGGTACTCACCGCCGACCGGGCAGTAATGCCTGCCCTGTCCCTGATACTCGAGAGGATAGCGATGCTCATGGCAGTAATAGTAGGCAGCAGCCCAACCGGGACCGTCCGGAATGGCAAGGTCGCCCTTGAGGATATCCTCCGCCTGCTGAATATAAAGGTCTCCTTCGCTTTTCCCCCAGTCAGTTGTCTGGTAACGTTCTCTCATTTCTTTCAGACCATCGCTGTCAAATAAGACGATAGGATTCTCCAGCTTATCCGGCATTTTGAGGATCGGGAGGGTAATCCGGTCGCTTGACCGAAGGATACCCTCATCTGAATCGGGAACGCCGTTAACGGAAAAAACAGGCAGAAACCATTCGCAGTAGAGAACCGGAACATCTTTGAGATGTTGTACAGGAATCCTGAGGACAGCTTTGAACGTTGTTGAATCTCCCGGTACAAGAAATGTTTCCTGCGGAGTGATACGTGCCGATGCGAGCCGTCCTTCAAAATGCTCCAGACGGGCGCTTACACTCCTCGGTTTCACATCCAGGTTTCTTACAACAATAGGATATTCATACACCAGATCCCCGGAATCATCGGGTATTGTTTTATAATCGGCACCGTTCCAGCTTACATCGAGGTAACGTTTTGTAAGCCTTACGTTCTTTATGGATATCTGCCGCATCGACCCCTCATCCGGGTAGCCCGTTTTTACCGACCATAGGTTGAACGTAATGCGCGGTCTGTCAGCCTCAAAATGGGTTTCGCGTACAATCTCAGGCTGGGAAAGATCAAGGTGGATGGTCTGCCACACCGCGCGGGGAACTGTAATATCGATTGGACGGTAGATGCGGCGTTTCTCTCCGGGACGTTCGATAAACGCCATGACATCCACAACACCACCATCAATTTTCAGGTCAAACTTGCAGAGGTCATAATCCTCGAACCGGGATTCTCCGGGAAGCGGGAAACCCACGAGGACACGGTCACCCACAGGCGCTTCCCAGACAAGGGTTCCATCCGTCTCCCATAACAGTTTTTCCGTATTACCGTCAATCATAACAGGTTTCGAACCTATACCCGTGGGGATAGTAAGCCTGTCTTTATGTGACAGCGCTGAATCACATGAGGATAATAACAATGTTATGCAGAATCCCGATAATATACTGTAAAGAAAAGGCTTGCTTGCATTCATGGAAATCCTCATAGTAGTTTAAAAACCTGAACCGGCAGGTTTAAGGTCTATTTTATAATTTTATTGAGCCGTAAGAGCCAGCGGCGGATGGAATCGGAGTATGGAAGTGCATCGTGACCACCGAGTGAATCGAGTTTAACCGCTCTTCCCGTGAGACGCGAGACATTTGCGGCAACGAGCGCTCTGTGCTGTTCAAGTATAGCCTCGTAGGGACGCGGAACCTTCCTTTGGGAAAAAAACTCGTTTTGTTTCATGAACATGTTAAGACTCCAGTTACCCTTGAGAGGAAAATCCTTGTTCTCCTTTACTGTATATACATCAATGTGGTATCCGCCCGGATGCATGCCGATATGGTTCATCCCTATGATTGGGGGTTCGCCGTTGCGGGGTTTATAAGTGAGTACGCAAAGCGATGCACCGAGGACTTTATTCTCCATTGTCCAGCTGTGAAGATCCATTACGAAATCCCCGGTGAAATACGCCGATTCAATTCCTCCTCCGAGTGCAGCATGGGCGTAATTGATGACATGGGGGAAATGCCATGTAAAATGCGGTTCACAGCAGTAAGCCTCGTAAGCGCGGATGGGGCCTTTTTCTTTTCTGAACGCCTGCATGTCTGCCACATCATCACCGAATTCAAGCGATGAAGCGCACATGAGAGGAGCGTCATGGGTACGTGCAAGTCGTACCGCTTCTTCCGCATCTGCAATGGTTGAGGTGAACGGTCGGTTGATAAATGTCGGTTTCCCCGCCTCAAGTGCCGGCTGTGCGAGTTCAAATACCCTGCGTGTATCGGCGTGTTCAACGTGGACGACATCCGATTCTTTTACGAGTTCTACAGGGTCTTTCATAATCTTTTGAAATCCGGAATTTTTCATCAGCGCCCCGGCTGCCTCGGGAATATCATCCCAGACAGCGTATGGTCTGCACCGGACTTTGCTTTTGTACTCATCCGGCGGATTATTAAATCTGCTGATGAAACTGTGGGATCCAAGACCGAGCTGTCCAATCTTCAGCATTTTCATTTCTTGAGCGAAGGCGGGCGCCCTGCCGTCGGCAAGAATACCGGCCATACCGGTAAGAGCGGCTTTCTTAATAAATGAGCGTCTCGTTCCCATGGTGGCTCCCTTCTAATAAATTATTTTAAGTAAATAAAATATAAGAGTATATCAGCAAAATAAATATTATATTAACGGCTGTTCTTCTTTTTTTCCAGGAAGTTCCTCATGACATAGCGCCGTATCGCATCCGAATATGGGAGAGCATCCTCTCCGCCGAGGGATTCGAGTTTTACAGCGCTCCCTTTTAACCTTGAAACATTAGCGGCGACCAGGATGCGGTGCTGTTCAAGGATTGCTTCATAAGGGCGTGGGATTTTTCTGAACGAGTATAACTCGTTTAACTTATCAAACATGTTATTGCCCCAGTTACCTGACAGTTTAAAGTCGCGGTGTTCCCCGGCGGCGTAAACGTCAATATGAAACTGTCCCCTGTAATTGCCTATATGACACATACCGATGATCGGAGGTTGTCCGTTCTTCGGTTTATAAGTGAGGACACAGAGCGAGGCGCCTATACGCTGTCCTTCGATTCTCCATTTTCGCATGTCAATGCCGAAATGTCCTGTGAAATATACGGAGTCGATACCGCCGCCGAGCGCTGCATGTGCGTAGTTTATGACATGGGGGAAGTGCCAGGTAAAATGTGCCTCCGGACCGTAGGCTTCATAAGCCTTGGCAGGGCCCTTTTCTTTTGTGAATTCCTGTATCTCGGATACTTCCGCACCGAATTCAAGCGATGAGGCGCTCATCAGGGGGGCGTCATATTTTTCGGCAAGCCGCACGATCTCTTCGGCATCACCGATTTTGGCGGCGAAGGGACGGTTAATAAATGTGGGTTTTCCTTCCTCGAGGCCGGGTTGAGCCAGTTCGAGTATTTTTCGGTAATCAGCATGCTCGATATGAATGCAGTCACATTCACGAACGAGTTTCACGGGATCCTTGAAAACCTTTTCGTAAATATCGCCCTTCATAAACTCAGCGAGACCGGGATAATCATCCCAGACCCCGTAAGGTTTGGCGAGAACTTTTCTGGTATAGCCTTCCGGCGGGTTTTTAAACCGTGCGGCAAATCCATGCGAGCCGAGACCCAGAACGCCGATTTTAAGCATTTTCATGTCCCTGGCGTACGCCGGTGGTATTCCTGATGCCACAATACCGGTAATTCCTGTTATTGCTTTTTTACTCATGAACGTGTGTCTCATTTCCATCTGGATTTCCTCTGGACTAAACTTGAAAGTTCAATCTAAGTGAGATGTATATGTATATCATGATAAATACTTTTCAAGACTTCTCAGTTCGGAAGGTGTATAGGGTTCCTGGAAAGCGCTGTCAGTTGGGTGGCTGCCCTTTTTTAGATCGGCGGAAGGCGGAGGAATTTCCCAGTTTTCCACCTCTTCACGGGTGACCGGTGCGCCGTTTTTATCCAAGGCTGATTTGAAACCCATGAGGAACATATATGCTTTTTCCATGATATCTTCACCTGTTTCAGGAGGCTTTCCGGTTTCGATCATCTCCTGTGTTACAAGCTGCATGGCATTCCATGTATTGTAACGGAACCAGCCGGGATTTGCAGGGATTTTACCCTCAAAATCTCCGGAGCGGTCCCCGAAAAGGCGCATATAAGCATTACCGTCCATACCAGATTGAAGATGTAGTTGACCATAGAATTGACCGCCATTGGAATTTTCATGGACATAACTCAATGCACCGGGAGGTGTGCGCCAGTCAGGTGTCAGGTATGAGGCGGCGATGCACCTGCCCCGGCCTTTTTTACGCTCATTTCTGAGTACAGCGGCAATGTAATATACACCATGTACTCCATGGCTGTAATAATCGCTCATCGAATTGTGGGCTGTATAACCAAGAATTTTTGGCATACGTGAGGCTTTTGCCTGAAGGTCGCCAACACTTTCGGCAAATTCCCATGTTGAGTTGCTCATAAGCGGAGCACCGCCTTTTTGAGCGTCTTCAACCATTATACGGCCTTTTTCGATAGAAGTGCAGAAAGGTCGGTTTACAAATGTTGGCATTCCTGACAGCAAAAACGGTCGTGCCATCAAATGATAAACTGAAATTGCTGGAATGGCGTCAATATAGATACCATCGACAGTTCCGGCAAGATCCTCAATATCATTGACCGCTTCGATTCCCGGAAACCTGTCAGTAAAACGTTTTGCAAATTCTTTTCGGAAACTCCATATCTTTGTAATGATCATCCCTGTCGTTCGCATACTGCCTTCAGGCGGATTCATTGTGCTTGCCCAGATGTTGTAGGAATGACTGCCGTGGGCGACAACCATGCCTACCTCGACAAGATCATTGGGGCTTTTACGGACAAACCGGGATTTATTTTGAGCGGCAGAAACATGTGATGATCCGGAGAGAGCTAAAGCACCAGTGCCAAGGGAAATACCTTTTTTTAAAAAAGTTCTGCGTTTTTCCATCATTTACCCCCATATAAAACTATTTTCTTAATAGGATAAAAGGTTTGATTTGCAGTATTCTTTAAACTATTTTAATCTTAGTAAAATACAAACTTTAATCTGTGTCAAGAACAATAACAATCTGAATTTATTTTCAGAAACATACAATGCGAATACTTTGGAGGAATGATGAAACGCAGAACTTTTATAAAAGGGATAAGCACTACTGCAACAACTTTTCCATTTGTCGGATGTTCAGCTCTGTCAAAAAGAAATTACGACAGTTATAAGCCAGAAGGAGAGGTTCCGGTAAGAACGCTTGGAAAAACCGGAATTCAGGTTTCAATGCTTGGATTTGGTTCTCACCTGAAAGAAGAACTCATCGCACAGCCCGAATTACGTGACAGGATGATCAAGCTGGGTTTTGAGGGCGGAATAAATATATTCGATGTTTATGACCACAGCGGGTACAAGCAGTTTAAACCCATGGGCAGGAGTCTCAGGGGATTCAGAAAAGATGCCCTGGTTTCCCTTTGCATCGTAAAAGGCACCGGTGAAATGCAGGATGAAATTGACGGGGCGCTGAAAGATTTTTACACGGATTACATTGATCTGTACCGCCTTTACGATGTCAATGACGACAGAATGAACATCATGGAAAAGAACAGAAAGGCTGGAAAAATCAGGGCAATAGGGGTTGTTACGCACGATGAACCGACCATGATGGACTATATTGACCGCTATGTTGATATCCTTGACTATGTAATGATAGTATACAACTTCCACCATAACAAAGGTGGTTTTTCCAACAATTATCCAACTAATGATTACTTAGCGCTCATCCCACGTTGCGAACGCCTGGGGCTGGGTATCCTCGGTATAAAACCGATGGGAAGCGATGCAATGATAGAGCTTGCCCGCAAAAGAAGATTTTTCAAAAAAAATGATATAAACATAGCACAGGCAATGCTTCGCCATGTGTATAAAATCCCGGAAATCCACACAACCATGCCGGCGATGAACAGCATGGAGGAAGTGGTTGTCAACCTTGAGTCGGCATACAATCCTGCCCTGTCTTCAAGGGAAAAAACGGGACTTAAGGACTTGAGTGACATTGCCTTATCAACAAAAAGTGCGTATCTCCCAGGACATTATAAATGGCTGGAAAACTGGACAGTCAGGACAACGTGATCCCGGCATGATTACCATACGACCACATCGTACACTTTTATACGTTGTGCTTTGCCTCTAGAGCCTTCTATTGCAAGGATGACATTATAAGATCCCGAGGCATAGGTATGTACCGGGTGCTGTTCAGTGGAAGTGGCACCATCGCCGAAATCCCAAAGCCATGAGGTAATGTCTCCCCGGGAGATATCCTTGAATGCAACAATACGCTTTTCCCTGTCAAGAACCGTAAAAGACCATTGCGCCTTCAAAGGTTTTTTATATCTCTGCTCGAGCGGCATGAGGCGAAACGCAACCTGACAGGAGGCATTTGAATCCATTCTGGTTTTATGTGACAGGTTCCAGAATCCCTCGTATTTTGATGAATCCTCGTCGTAATCGAGTACTGACCATGAAAGACCGATAATTTTGTTTTCACTCAGTTTGGATACAACCGCCCGTTCGGGCCCGTCATAAGGTGCATAGTCAAAGGGTGTGATCCAGAATTCGAGAACGAGGCTACCGCTTTCACCCTCGCTGAAATCATATGAGTAGGTATAATTTGCCCAGGGCAGTTCGCGAATCCATGGCTGGCATCCCCAGATCATCGCCCAGTCGCGACCCTCACCGGGCGGTGTGAAGATGTGATAGTTTTGAGCATGAACGCCCTGAAACGTATAATAATTGTCCTTTTTACTGAGCTGCGGGTTAGTTATAAACTGTCCGCCGGACAGGTCGCCGTCAACAACGACCTCGAATATATCTCCGCGCGAATAGAGCATATTCCAGTAGTCATCATATGCCTCATAGAGGAAATAAAGACGGTTCATGCCTTTAACCCAGCCGACACGAACCCTTACGTCAAGGTCATCAGGATCGAGGTTTGTACCTTTGCCCATGACAGTATCTGACAGCTGATCCGAACCGATAACATATTCTTCCGGTACAATATCCCAGTCATCGGTCTTGCCGTCGATACGGGGTATCATGGTCCCCGGGAATTGAAATATCCTGAATTCCACATCGGGGCGTTCAAGTGCCCGGCATTGCGGTAACGAAACAAAAATACAAAACAAGAATAAGAGTATTCCAGCCATTTGAGACCTCACATGTTATTATGATTATACTTATTATAGCACTCGTGTACCTTTAGCACCGGATACAACTATAAAGTGTTAAATACTAATTATTAATATAATAATAAGACTGGTGCCAGGTTGACTAAAAAAATATAATTGGGCAACCTCTTTATTCATCTTAGATTTATGTTAAAGCATATTCTTTTGCCTTAACTAGTCAAGGCTCTTATTTTATTTATACACCCATTTTTGATATAAATCGATGGATAAGTGCCTCTAATTGGAGAATTTAATTCTAATATACTGATAATTAAGAAGAAAAAAGCCATTTATATTTGAAAATACATTTGCATGAGATATTCAAAAGGGCTATTATTTATTGATCTCATTGAATAAATGTAACTCTAAATGATTTTGATATGGATAATATCACTTTAATTAAATTTTTCAAAATTTCTTAATTTTTTTCAAAGGGTTGATTATGTCATTTGAAACTCTTAAAACATTATTTAATCCCGGAATAGTAGCTGTTATTGGTGCAACTAATAGAAAAGGCACTGTCGGATATGATTTGATGAGAAACATTATCGGTTCAGGCTACGAGGGAATAGTATTTCCCATTAATAACAAGAGACCGAGCATTTACGGAATAAAAGCCTATCCTTCTGTGAAAGACACACCAGATAAAATAGACCTTGCTATTATTGCAACTCCGGCAAAAACAGTACCGGATTTAGTTGAGCAGTGCGGGAACGCCGGTGTTAAGGGCATTGTCATAATCTCTGCGGGTTTTAGTGAGGCAGAGAAACATGGGAAGGCAATGGTTGACAGAATATTGCAGCTTTCGAGAAAATACGGTATGAGAATCATCGGGCCCAATTGTCTTGGGTTTATCAAACCCTCGATTTCTCTTAACGCTAGCTTTGCAAACAAGATGGCTATTCCCGGGGGAATTGCCTTTATCTCCCAGAGCGGAGCATTATGCACCTCCATCCTTGATTGGTCGGTAAAGATGAATGTTGGCTTCGGTCATTTTGTTTCTATAGGTTCCATGATTGATGTCGGTTTCGATGATTTGATAGATTATTTCGGTCAGGATCCTGAAACTCAGAGCATTGTTATTTATATGGAATCTCTGGCAAATGCGAGAAGATTCTTAAGTGCTGCGCGGGCATTTTCACGGACAAAACCGATTATTCTTCTCAAGGCCGGTAAAAGCTCTGAAGGTGCAAAGGCAGCGATGTCTCATACCGGAAGTATTGCGGGGAATGATGCCGTATTTGATACGGCTTTTAAAAGAGCTGGTATCATCAGGGTTGATACTGTTGGAGAACTTTTTGATTGCGCAAAGACGTTGGCGATGCAGAAAATACCTAAAGGCAAAAGGCTTGCCGTAGTTACCAATGCCGGCGGCCCCGGTGTTATTGTCACAGATTCATTAGTTGAATTGGGCGGAGAACTGGCTGCATTATCGACAGATACATTGAATAAACTCAATGAGATCCTGCCACCTGCATGGAGCAGAGGGAATCCTGTTGATGTTCTCGGTGATGCATCTCCTGAAAGATATAAGAATGCAGTTCAGTTGTGTATTGATGATCCTAATGTAGATGGTGTGCTGATAATTCTGACACCACAATCCATGACTGATTCTGTGAAGGTTTCAGAGGAAATTGTCAATCTTCCTAACCGACATAAAAAAACTTTGCTCGCATCCTGGATGGGTGAGGATGATGTGAGGAATGCTAAAAATATTCTGGAAAAAGGAAAAATTCCCTGTTTCAACATTCCTGAGGATGCGGTAAAGAGTTTCATTAATATGTATAATTATTCGAGAAATCTTGAGCTTCTATATGAAACACCGTCGTCAATACCCGAGGATTTTACACAGTCAAAAGGAAAAAGCAAAAGGCTAATTAATAATGTTGTAAGAGATAACAGGTTTGTAATGACTGAATATGAGGCGAAACAGCTTCTTTCACATTATGACATTCCTGTAATGAAAAATGCCGTTGCGAAAACCTCAAAAGAGGCGGGGATTCTTGCTAAAAAGATAGGATTCCCTGTGGCAATGAAAATTCTATCCCCGGATATTCTTCATAAGACTGATGTGGGTGGAGTAAAACTTAATATAAAGTCGACAGAAGAGGCTGGTAAAACATTTGATGAAATTATTAAAAACGCAAATAAATATAACCCTAAAGCGAACATTCATGGTGTTCTTATTGAGCACATGGTTTCGAAGAAATATGAGCTGCTTATTGGATGTAAGAAAGACCCCCTCTTTGGTCCTGCAATAGTTTTCGGCATGGGTGGTGTCGCAGTAGAAGTTTTCAAGGATACCAATATGGGTCTGCCACCGCTTAATATGGCCCTTTCAATGAGGATAATCGAGGAAACAAAAATCTATAATCTTCTTAAAGGATACAGGGGAATGAAGGGAGTGGATATAAAATCCATTCAATTCTTACTATACAAGTTTGCCTATCTGGTGTCTGATTTTCCCGAAATCAAGGAAATTGACATTAATCCGTTTGGTGTTGATGAATATGGGGGGATTGTTCTTGATGCAAAGGTTATTCTTGATGAAGATATAATCGGGAAAAAGATAAAACCTTACTCACACATGGTCATCTCTCCGTATCCGGAAGAGTACATTACGACTTTCAGGATGAAAAATGGTGTTGAAGCTGTGCTGAGACCGATAAGGCCGGAGGATGAGCCTCTTGAAGAGGAGATGTTTAAGAGATTTTCAGAACAAACCCAGAGATTCAGATTCTTCCAGTTAATTAAAAGCATTACTCACGACCTGCTCATCAGATACACTCAAATAGATTATGACAGGGAAATTGCGATAATTGCTGAGGTTCGGGAAGAGGGCAAAAAGAAGATGGCAGGTGTTGTTAGGTTAATTGCAGATCCATACAATGAAACCGCGGAATTTGCGATAGTTGTCGCCGACCCATGGCATAATCTGGGTTTGGGAAATAAATTTACCAATTATATTCTGGAGATTGCAAAAAAAAGAGGTATTAGAAAAGTATATGCAAATATCCTGCATAACAACCACATTATGCTCCATATGTTCAGAAAAAAGGGATTCACAATCGCCAGAAATGAAGATGACTGCTATGCAGAATTGAAGCTAAGATGAGATTGTTCACATATAACTAAAAAGGATAAACAGAAAACTTTAAAGAAACATAAAAGTGTGTTTTAAAAGTGTTTTATGTATATCTTCAGCAGCTTAGGTAATTGGGCTCAAGAAATTAATTAACATTTCCGGTATTACATAGATGCTTATTTCTCCTTTTACGGTTCTCAATTGTGTTTTAAGGGATTTTATTCTCTTAAATATTTCCTCTCGTCTCCCGAAAAATACATCATCAGGAATTACGTTTCCCAATACCTCATGATAACATTTAAAAGGATTGTTCACTGACATAGTCTATCAGATAAGTTATCTTTGTGCTTAAAAAAACTTTCAAAAAATTAAGATATAAGCGAGTAAGTAAAGGCAGGAATGATGTTATGTAAAAGAAATATATTTTATAATACGTTATTATTCAATATGTTAGTTGTTTTTCAGAAGTCGTAGGTCCATTTTTAAAAAGGAGGAGCATTCTCATGAACCAGTCAACATCACACAATAAGAAAATCTCCCGTCGAACCGTACTAAAGGGTCTGGCAGGAGCCGGGGCACTGACTGGCATGGAACTGTCCGTTCCCACGGCAAACTGTGCACTCGCCGATCCAAAAGACAAACTCAGGATAACCAGGCTGGAAACATTCCTTGTACAGCCGAGAACCCTTTTCCTCAAAGTCCACACCAACGCCGGTATTGTTGGACTTGGCGAGCCGATCACTGAAGGAAAGGCCGCTACATGTGCTGCAGCGGTTAAAGAACTTGAGTCTTATCTGATTGGCCGGGATGCCCGTAAAATAACTCACCACTGGCAGGCGATCTACCGCCATGCTTTTTCCAGGAACGGGCCGATTCTGTGCAGTGCTCTGAGCGGAATCGACATGGCCCTCTGGGATATTAAGGGAAAAGCGCTGGGTGTTCCCGTCTATGAATTACTCGGCGGCCCGACCAGAGACCGTATAAGGGTTTATGCCGGTGCCGGTTCACCGGAGGGAATCGAGGCTGCAAAGAAAAGGGGGTATACGGCCTTTAAAACCGGGGTACCGGCAGAACGACCTGCTCGTATTGTAGAAAACCCAGCTTTTATTGAGCGGTTTACCGAGAAATTCGCTGCTTTGCGGAAAGCTGCCGGACCAGGGTGTGATATTGCCATCGACTTTCACGGCGCCATACCACCTTCAACTGCCAAGCTGCTTATCAAGGCGCTTGAACCCTATCAACCCATGTTTGTCGAGGAACCGATAAACTGTGAAAATCACGATGTCATGGCTGAAATCGCACGGGGGACGTTTCTACCCATTGCCACAGGCGAGCGTGTTTTTACCAAGTGGGGCTTTCGCAGAGTGCTTGAAAAGGGAGCGGCAAGCATTCTTCAGCCCGATGTCAGCCATGCGGGAGGAATAACAGAATGCCGCCTGATTGCAGGTATGGCGGAGGCGTATTATGCCGGGATTGCACCACACAGCGCAGTAGGTCCCATCAACATTGCGGCGATGCTACATCTCGCAGCATCCATTCCCAATTTCCTCATCGGTGAGTGCCGTATGCTCGGAGAAGGGTACATTAAAAAACCGTTCGAGGTCAAGGATGGATTTGTCGATCTGCCATCAGGGCCGGGACTGGGAATTGAGCTTGACGAAGATGCGCTTGCTGACAAGATTGGTCACAAATACCATATACCGTGGACTTACGATGCCGATGATGGTTCAATAGTGGATTGGTGAGGATTTTGGATGGAAGGTAACACATTAATAAAATACAGGAATAGCACATAAAGAATTTACCATAGTATTGCTAAAAGTGGATGTTCCGATGGATAAACATAACCAGAACAGACGTGATTTCATCAAAGTTACTGCGCTGGCAGGGACGTTTACTGTAACTGGAAGATCATCCGTTTCATTTGCAAAAAATTTAAGCAACAGGAGGATAAACGTGAAAGACCTGAAAATCGCCCTTATGCAAATCGATTCCAACCAGAAAGATGTCGAGGGCAACCTTAATAAAATCATTCAACGTGTCGATGGGGCGGCCAAAGATGGAGTAAACCTCATGATTTCCTGTGAACTGGGGCTTTCAGCCTTTCTCATGTCGAGTGACGAATATGTGGAGGTAGCCCAGACCATACCGGGTCCTGCGACTGAGGAGGTTGGAGAGGCAGCCCGGAATGCGAATGCATATGTGATCTTCGGTCTTCCTGAAAGGGATGGGGGCAATATTTATAACTCCCTTGCCGTTATGGGACCGGGAGGCAACCTTGTTGCCGGATACCGTAAGGTACATCTCTGGCTGACTGAAAACCAGACATTCGCGCGGGGCAGTGAACTGTGCATCTTTGAGACGGAATTCGGAAATATCGGAGCCACCATTTGCTACGATATTATGTATCCGGAGTATATACGTGCCATCGCTGCCCGGGGAGCAGGTGTTATCACCCATTCCACCGGCATGGTGACCACGGAGGACTGTGACAGGTTCGGCTGGGACCCGGAATTCTATAATTATGTAGTTCGTGTCAGGGCATGGGAGAACCAGGTTTACCTGTCCAGTTGCAATCGCTGCGGTAACGACCAGTTTCTCTATTTTTTAGCCAATTCCTGTGTGGGAACGCCATGGGGGAGCCTCGCGGGTAAACTCGGTGAAGCTGAGGGAACACTCGTTGTAACCACCGAATTTAACCGCCTGAAAGAATGGCAGAAAATAGCGCCATACTGGGATGACCGCAGGCCGGATTTGTACAAGAAAGTGCTGGAATATTAATCAATAACCCCTTAATTATCAGGAGTATTCGACAAGGTTAGGAAGTGTAGTTTCTTAAACAAAAAGCATGGAATTGACAAGAAGGGTTTTTATGGTATATTAGAAAAAAAGAAAGGGGGTGAATAATGGGACGCTCAATCAGGATGTTTTCCGTTCTGGTGATGATTCTTCTCTTGAGTTCGGTTGTACAGGCACAAACACTTCTTATAGACCAAAAAAATGTTTTAAAAGATCTAAAAGGTGTGGAAGTGCTGGTCGAGGATTTAAAACCTGATATTGAAAAAGATGGGCTAAGCAAAAGTTCAATACAGACCGATGTTGAACTGAAATTAAGAATGGCAGGCATCAAGGTTTTAACAGAGGAAGAATGGCTAAAAGAGCCGGGAACACCTTATTTATATGTTAGTGTGAATAGTTTTAAAAAGGAAGAAGAAGTGTCATATTCAATCAATATCGCTCTAGAATTAAATGAAACTGTTTGTCTTGTAAGGGACTTAACAATGAGCTGTAATGCTGTGACTTGGTCTACTTCATATATTGGAAAAGTAGGTAAACTTAAAGTAAATGAAATTAGAGATGGTGTAAAAGACAGGGTTGATATATTTATCAATGACTACCTCGCAGTGAATCCGAAAGAATAAATTTGTCATCACTCCTCAACATCAACCAAATGAGGCCAGTTGAAAGGGGGTGAATATGATAGATGCTATATTATCTTTCTTATTAGATGCTATATTATCTATCTTATTATGGTTTATTACAAAATTATCTGGTAAAATTAAGTTTATTAAAAAACGGATATTATCTAAAGAAGAAAAAGAATTACTTGTAGCTGCTGCCCAAGGTAGTGAATTCTACATTATTTCTGAAACTGGATGCGGACAATTTGTTCAGGTAGGTGACAAGGATTTTAATGATAATCCTGCTATTATTGCTACATATATTGAAGCATTAGAATCTCTACGTAAGAAAGGATATGTTTCCCGCAAAAGTAATACATATTACAGGCTAACATCTTCCGGATGGGAAAAAGCCGAAAAGTTAGCAAAAAAGAGTGGTAATGGTTAAAACTGCTTTACTTCACTCCTCAACCAAATGAGGCCAGTTGAACGGCTTCTTTTTTGAAACTAATGTTGCTACTTTTGGGGCTTGTTAAGCCATAAATACTCTATTCCACTTGAAATGCCAGTACTTCTGAAAAGAATGGCAGTAAATACTTCTCTATTCGATTCGGAATTTCGCTTGTGTGGTTACCTTCATATTCCTCAAAGACATGGGGAATATTTGCGTCTTTAAGAGCCTGGGAAAAGATACGGTTTCCGGTGATACACCAACCATCGGATGTACCACAGTCTAAGCGAAGGCCTCGCAATAGCAAGAGGTTTTCTCTAAAAGACGTTATCATAGTTAAGGGATCGTGTTGTAACCATTTTTGCCATACGGATTCGATTAGCTGTCCATTTTCATCTAATGGGAAATCACACTGGAAAGGTTGTGTGTCTGGATTGGGCGTAAAGACAACTGCCGATGAAATGGCAAAATTTAGTGAACCATCTTCTGGTAAAGATTCCGCCTTAACAGCTAATACAATATTTTTCCTGCTTCTATCAAGATAGAAATTGTCAAATACTAAAACACCACTCAACGAATAAACGGCACCGTAAATATCGGGATGTTTCATGGCCAGTTTCATCGCTCCATAGCCTCCCATCGAATGCCCTGCAATACCACGACTGGCAGACTGTGGTATTGTTTGATAGGTGCTGTCAACATATGCTACCAGGTTTTGCGTAATGAAGTCCTCCCAGTTACCTGCCACGGATGAATTGGTGTACCAACTGCCCAAATATTTGTTTTTGGCGTTGGGCATGACAATGATCATGGATTGTATTGCTTCATGCTCAATCAAAGTGTTACATATATTAGAAATATTGCGAGTCTTAGTCCAGATCAAGGGATCATCGTAATATCCATGTAACAGATAGATCACAGGATACCTTTTGTCGGGATTATCTTCATACCCTGGCGGTAAATAGATGATAACACTTCGGTCTGGCGCATCTCCCAGCAGGTTGCCCTCAAGTGCTGGACAATGAACGCTTTCTGTAATCAGTTTGCCGTCAGTTGCAAAAATAGTGAAGGGTACGAGGAACAAACTCATCAAGCCGAAAATGATGATCCAGTGTACCGTGTTTCTGAAAGCTTTAAGCTTTTTCATGGTTCACCCATCTTCCTGAAATACTCTACCTAACGGTTTGCGGTTCACCTGCCGTTATTATCTATAATAAAAAGCGTTACCGAGCATGATATAAACCTACGCATAATTAATTCAGGTCACGAGAAAAGTCAAGGTGAAATTGACATGTGAAAAACACTGAAACAGGATTCTTCAAAATCTTTATACCATTAAATCTGACAGTATTACTTTTTTCCTTTTCTACTATTTTATATTATATTCTCATATTATGAGCCGAGGTCTTGGAAAAGTATAAAGAGCAATTCTAAGTGTGCACTGGATTTTTAAAAGATTTCAATAAATGAGGGGGTTACGGCAATGGATTTGAAACTAAAAGATAAAGTTGTTCTGATAACCGGAGGAAGTAACGGTCTGGGATTACGCACTGCGCGGGCATTTGCTGATGAGGGCTGCCATGTGAGTTTTTGCTCGATCGACAATATGGATGTGATTAAGAGAGTAGAGGAAGAACTGAGTGCAAAAGGGGTAAAAGCATCCGGTATAAGGGCAGATGTGTGCGTTCCCGGGGATGCGGAAAGATTTGTCACTGCGACCCTGGAACAGCTCGGCGGAATAGACATTCTTATAAACAATATAGGAAAACGGTTCGGAGAGGGTTTGTTCAAAGCTACCGATGAGGACTGGCAAAAAACGTATGAAAACATTGTGTTCCAGGCGATTCGTTTGATACGCCTTGTCGCTCCTCACATGAAAAAAAGGAGCGGGGGATCGATTGTTAATATCGCTTCGGTTTCAGGGTGGCTGCCACAGCTTGCAGTCGGGAGCCAGTACAGTTCCTCAAAAGCGGCGTTGATTTTTCTTGCCGAACCTCTTGCGCTGGAACTGGTACACGACAATATCCGTGTAAATACTCTTTCGCCCGGCTCGATGATCAGTCCCGATGGCATCTGGGAGAAATGGCGGAAAAAGAATCCCGAAGCATTCGAGATATACCAGCGTGAAGGTTTCCCGATGGGACGTCTCGGCAGCCCGGAGGAGATTGCCGATGTCATCGTGTTCCTGGCTTCTCCGCGGGCATACTGGATAAACGGTCGCCATATCCCTGTTGACGGTCTTCAACAGCCGGTGCCTGCACCGGGATATAAAAACTGGTGAAGAATCTATTATTATTCCTGTAATTAAAATGGTGTGTTTGAATATATTTGAAATAATACTCTGAAATTTAATTGTACTTTTCAATTTTCAACTGGAGAGAAAATGCGTGAACTAATGATGTTACCCGGTCCGACCGAGGTTGCTCCCTCAGTCATAAATGCTATGTGCCGTCCAGCAATCAGTCATGGCGACAAACGTTTTCATGAGGTGATGGACCGTGTCTGCGACAGGATGGCAGAGATAATCGGAACGTCCGGTCAGACAATTCTTCTTGTATCAAGCGGCCGCGGGGGCATTGAGGCTTCCATGTGCACTGCGCTTGAAAAAGGTGACCGAATACTTATCGTCAACAACGGAGTTTTTGGAAATATGCTGACCGACATTGCACGACGGTGCAAACTGGAAGTGATCGAGGTAAAGAGTCAGGCTGGGAAACCTCTCGATTTCGACCATATTGATAATGCCGCAAAAACCGGCAGATTCAGGGCTATTGCTGCTGTTCATTCGGAAACATCCACCGGTGTACTCAATCCGATTGTGGAAATCGGTGAAATTGCCCTCCGACACAAACTCATATACATCGTCGATGCGGTAAGCTCTGCTGGGGGTGCTGAGATCAAAATGGACGGCTGGGGGATCGATCTCCTCTGTACCGGAAGCCAGAAATGTCTTGGATCACTTGCCGGGCTGGCAATTGTAGGTATCAGTGACAGGATGTGGGACATATTCAAAAGCCGGTCAGAACCGCCTCAAAGTTTCTTTTTTGACCTGAATCGCTGGAGGCTCATGTGGTTTCCGAAAGAAAAAGGCGGTGAACTCAGGTTCTCCTACCGTCGTCAGCCCATGACCATGGCAACACACCTTGTCTATGCTCTGGATGAAGCCACACGGCTTGTTATGGAAGAGGGACTCGAGGCTCGCTATCAAAGGCACATTACAGCATCCGGTGCCCTGAGAGCCGCTCTGCCGTATCTCGGTTTTACACTGTTTTGCGGGGAGAAAGAAGCCTCACCTACAACAACCGCTTTTCTTCCTCCCGTGGGTATAAACGAGGGCGGTGTTAGGAAACTACTCAGAAACAAATTCGGCATCTTCATCGCCGGAGGTCTCGAGGAATACTACGAAAAAATGCTGAGAATCGGTCACATGGCGCTCACAGCATCATATGAGTATATTATCCCTGCCATATCGGCACTGGAACTCACCATGAAAGAGCTTGGCGCCACAGCCGAAACAGGGAAGGGGATTGCCGCCGCTCAGAAAATATTTAATGAGAATAATAAATAGAGACTACTTAACAGAGTCTGATATAAAGCTGTCAGAGCCATCGCCCGATACGTTCACCGGCCCGGGTGGCTTCGAGTATTCGTCCAACTTCACTGCAGTCACCGATGACATGCACTTCTTCGGCTTTCATCGACAGAGCCGGCACGAGTCCTGTTTTTGCCATTACTGTCAGTGAGGGTCCCGTCTCTTTTTTTATCTGTCCTGCCGGTTTAATGCCAGCCGCATAAACGACAAGGTCGGCTTCTATGCCCCAGAGCTTTCCATTCGGCAAACGAACCTCAACACCCTCGTCGGTAACCCCGGTTACAGGAGTTTCCTCCATTACAATTATGTCTCTGTCCTCAAGAAGAAGAAGCATATGGTTCAGTGTGATTTTTGTGCTTTCAGGCATTATCCGGGGCAGCATCTCCACGATTGTCACCTTAAAACCATGATCAGCTAAGTGACAGGCGGTTTCGCATCCAATCTCACCGCCGCCTATAACCACGCCTTTTGAGCCTTTGAATTTCGTAACATCGTTAAGAACATCGATAGCAGAAGCAACATGGGGCATGTCAATTCCCGGAATATCCGGTTTTACCATTTCCCCTCCGGCAGCAATAATGAGGGCATAGGGGGCTTCTTCTTCGACCATTTCAGGAATAACTTCGGTGTTGAGCTTAACAGTCACCGTGCTCTCGGAAAGCTCGGTTTCATACCATTCGAGAGCAAGTTTGAGATCTTCCTTAAAAGCAGGGCGGCTTCCAGGGTACATCATACCCCCGATTACAGGCATTTTCTCGTACAGGGTTACATCGTGCCCCCGTTTTGATGCTGTAAGCGCACAGCGCAATCCCGCAGGTCCGGCGCCCACGACCATGACTTTTTTCCTGCGGACTGTCGGTGTAAGCTCCTGTTCTGCCTCGTCAGAAAGATAGGGATTCATGGTACAGCACAGTGGTTCGCTGAGCCAGAGTTGGTGATAGCACACATTGCACCGTATACAGGGAGTGATATTCTTTGCCTTACCTTCCTGAGCCTTTCGAGGCCAGTGAGCGTCAGCAAGCACCGTTCGCCCGAGGGCAACCAGATCGCATTTACCCTGAGAAATAAAATCTTCCGCCTCTGAGGGTACAGTGATACCTCCGGTACCCATTACGGGAATATCAGGACAGAGCCGCTTGATTTCCCTGGCAAGGGGCATGAGTGTGTTTCTCGGAATGTACATATGGGGTACGGAAGAATACCGGCTTTTTATCATGAGGGATGTTGAAGTTGCGCTGACATGGAGATATACAGGATTTAATGTTGCGAGATACCGGGCAATTTTCTGACCGAGAGGGATATCGATACCGCCAAGAAGCTCTTCATATGCACTGAACTTGATACCGGCAGAGAAATCTGGATATTCTTTTGCAATACCGGTAAAAATATCGGTCGGGAATTTCATTCGCCCTTCAAATGACCCGCCGTACTTGTCGGTTCGCCTGTTTGTTGAGGGCGACATAAATGCACCGATCAGATATGTGTGTCCTCCATGGATTTCAACGCCGTCATATCCAGCCTCCCTGGCATATCCGGCAGCTTTAATGAAATCTTCCACCAAACCGTCCACTTCCTGTGTGGTCAGTTCTCTCGGTTTTACCGGGTATGCCGGATTGTATATAGCCGATGGAGCGTCTTTGCCGATTTTCCCGCCGTTGAGGGTAAGCTGGCAGAAGATTTTTGAATCATACTTGTGAATACGGTCAACAAGCTTTTTATGGGATGGGATGAAGCTTTCGTTAAATATACCAACTTTCGGGATTCCAGCCATAGTGCTTACACGGACAGCTCCGGTGATGATAAGCCCGATCCCGCCCATGGCGCGTTCTTCGTAATAACGGATTGTTTTCAACGGCCAGGTTTCATCAGTGCTTAACAGTCCGTTGTTTATAGGAGCCATTACAGTGCGATTAAGTAACTCTACCGTGCCGAGTTTTATGGAACTAAAAAGGTGGGGATACGCCATGAATCTACTCCTTGTGCCTGATTGTTTTCTAAGATTAGTCCTTAAAAGTCTACTTTTATGAAATTTTATAAACTCTTTTCAAGGTGCTGTTTCCCAATAGTCTTCATGAGAATATAATAAAGGATACCACATAATATCTGAGTACTTATCGGTGTGATAAGAAAATACGAGGTTTTAAAGACAGTCGTATATACAATACCGATTATCCAGACTACGAGGGCAACTGGATTCCAGCCCTTATTATACCAGTATTTGCCGTTAACTTTAACAAGTTCATCAGCATCCAGTTTGTTGGTTCCCTTCCCGCGGAGGAAGAAGTAATCTGCGATAATAATCCCGTTTGCGGGCCCCAGAGTTCCTGCGAGGATGTTCACAAATCCCATGAGACCTGTGATGCTGTAAATTCCAAAAACCGCTGAAAGTGCACCAGCTCCCACAACCAGGGCAGTTGACGTTACCCGTGGAATACCGTGAGGCAGGCGCTTATTACCTGTAGTGAGGGTTGAAAGCGCAATGCCGCCCCAGTAGGGATTAAGGCAATTGGTCGACCATGCAGAGAAAAACACAATAAAAAGACCGGTAATACCAAGTCCAAGCCTGTCAACGATACTTGCCGGATCCCATACTCCGACAATCACCGCACCCATTATGCCGATGATAAACATGACAGTACCCGCCGACCAGTGAGCCGCCATGAATCCGCTAAATGCTGCTGTACGCGATTTTGCGTAGCGGGAAGAGTCAGCTGCGGCGATTAGCATAGCCAGCATTGCTCCGGACAGGATGGTAATCGCCTGAAAAATACTCATGTTAACTTCACGCGGGCGGTTGATTTCAAAAATAACATCATATTGAGTGACCATCCTGTAAATCATCCATGGAACGAGAATGAGAAGGAGGGGGGAAACAAATTTCTGGAACCACATAACGACTTTATAACCGTAAATGGAAATAATGCCCATGAGAAAGGCAACAATGATGTACTGCACATTTATGGGAACACCCCAATCACCGTAAAGCGTCTTTATTATTTTATCAACGGCTGATACAGTTATGCCGAGTTGAAGACCGAACCAGCCGATAGTTGCTATGATGAGAGGTATGGATGGGATATAACGTCCCCGTATACCGAAAGCCGCACGCATGATCATAGTGCCCGGAAGACCCTCGGCAGCGCCCATTATGGTTCCCAGTGCTACATATGTCAATAATATCTGTGCAATGACACATCCAGTAACCGCATCCCAGAAACCTGCGCCGGATATAAGACCGCCCTGCCAGAGACGGCCTACAGAAATCGAAAAACCAGTCCAAAGCATTAATAAAGCCCAAAAACCGGAAGTACGCTCATTATCCGGTACTCGATCAACGCTTCTTTTCTCGACAAGTCCTGTCACATTTGTCTCCCGTTGTGTTGTATGTTTCCAATTTATAAGGCATTTTCATCGTACATAATGTAAATTTCATACTAATATACACATTTTTCCTTTTTTAAAAAGCATGAATTGAAACGTTCCGTTTTTTTGGTTTTTTTATCATTTCCAATTATTGATCGATTTTTTCATCATCAAGAATGATATAAACG